>JBHEKO010000795.1:0-6552 GCA_041859475.1 Candidatus Hydrogenedentales bacterium | reverse complement strand
GTCGATGCGTGGGTTCTGCACGCGTTGCCGAAGTCTTCGACTTCCAACAGGTAGGTGTCTGCTCCAGGAACGCGCACGGCTTCCTCGTGCTCGCCCCGCTTGATCGTGTATTCGGAAAAGTCACTGCCCGGCACCCATGGCTTGGGTATCGTGATGATGCCCTCGGAACCTTCGATCGCGACGTAGCTCCGTCCATACTGCTCGAAGCTGCTCTCGAAATGGCTCAGCAATCCGTTGGGAAATTCCAGCACGCCTATCATGGTCCCGTCCACTTCGGTTCGGCGCTCGATGGCCGCGACGCGCAGGGGTTCCGTTCCGGCGATCAATCGCGACACGTTCACGCAGTAGCAGCCGATATCCATCAGCGAACCGCCGCCCAGCACTTTGCTCCACCGGATATTCGAACGGTCGGTGAGGCGAAACGTAAACGCGCTGCGAATGGCCATGATGTTGCCGATGTCGCCCGCGTGAATGGATTGCAGCACGCGCTCGTAGATCGGATGGTAGCGGTACATAAAGGCCTCGGCCACGGGCAGGTGGGTGCGCGCCGCAACCGCGGCCACTTCACGCGCCTCATTGGCCGTCATCGTGAATGGTTTCTCGCACAGGACCGGCAGTCCTGCTTCGAGGGAACGAATGGTCCATTCCGCGTGAAGGCTATTCGGCAACGGATTGTAGACGGCGTCTATCTCGCCGGACGCCAGCATCTCTTCGTAGGAACCGAACACGCGCGGCACGCCGAACTCGCGCGCCCACTCGCTGGCGCGCGTCCATTCGCGGCTGGCCACGGCCTGGACGCAGTTGCCGGTCGCGTCGCCAATGGCGCGCAGCAAGGAATGGCCAATGTGCGCCGTTCCCAGGATGCCCCACCGAATCACGCTACTCATATCGTGCTCCCCCTTGGCCGCGCGCCGACACGGCGCGGCAACCGGTGCGGCCTTATTTCTTTGCTACTCGTTGGGCTTAACGAAGACGGCTTTCTTAATACTGTCCAGTTTCGGGAACTGCGCGTCAAGAAACGCGTTTCCCTGCATCTGAATTTCGCCTTGCAGTCTCGTGATGCTTTCGCCGTAGCCCGAGTAGAATCCGTCCGCCACGTCCATTCCGGCTACAATTCTGCCGAAAGGGGCGAATCCCATGCCATCCAGGTTCGCGTTGTTATCATAGTTGATAAAGAGCTGCGTCGTACGCGAATTGGGTCCGCTCGTGGCAAAGGTAATCGTGCCCTTTGTATTTGACTGTATCACCGGGTCGTCGGCGATTACGTTTTCTCGCCACTGGGCCGCCACCGCCGGATCGCCCGGAATTCCAAACTGCGCCACGAAACCGGACACTACGCGATAGATGCGCATGTCGGTGAAGAACTCTTTCTTCACGAGTTCATAGAAACGGTCCACACCCAAGGGCGCCCAATCGCGATGGCATTCAATCACCACGTCGCCGTTCGTGCATTGAAGCATCACGTGGAATATGTGTGGCGCCTTGTCGGGCATGTCGGAAGTGACGATCGGGGTGTAACCGGGCGCTTTTCCCGGAGCCGATTTGGGATCGGCAGGCGTCGCGCCGCCTTCGGCAGCAGTCGTTGCCGGGGCTGGCGACTTGTCGGCAGCCAACGTCGCATCGGTTTCGCTCTCGGATTGCGCGCCCGGCTCCGCAGTTTCCGTTTCGGCGGTTTCGGTGTCCGCCTTGTCGGCGGCTTCCGCGTGGGTCAACCGGTGCTGCGCTTGCTGGATCTCCAAGAAACGGTCCGCCGTCAGGCGGCTTGTTCGAAAGTGATATACATACCCCAGTATGGCGACACCCGCCACCAGGACCAACGCTATCTTTACACCCGCCTTCACCTCGACCTCCGATCGCCGTTTCGTGACGGCTATTCTTCGAGTTCGCCCTGGGGAAACGACCCCAACGTCTTCAGCTCTTTGCAGTACCTGGACAAGGCCTCGAGAGCCGCCTCGATGTGCGGCTCTTCGCTATGCCCCAACAAGTCGATGAAAAACACATAGTCCCACGCGCGTTTCCGCGAAGGCCGCGACTCGATTCGCGTCAGGTTGATTCCCGCCTTCGCGAACGGCGTGATAATCTCGTACAGCGTGCCTGGCTTGTCGACGATGGAACATACTACCACCGTCTTGTCTCTTCCCGTAGGTTTTGCTACGTGGCGCCCGATCACGAAAAACCGCGTGAAATTGTTTGCGCTGTCTTCAATGCCCCGGACGAGCACCCGAATGTTGTACGTATCCGCCGCAAGCTCGCTTGCAATGGCCGCGGATTCCGAGTCGCTCGACGCGATCCGCGCCGCTTCCGCCGTACTCGAGACTTCGACCAACTCCGCATTGGGCAGATTGGCCTTGAGCCAGTTCCGGCATTGCACGAACGGTTGCGACTTCGAATAGACGCGAGCGATTCCGTCGAGGGGGACATTCGACAGCAGATTCTGACTCACGTGGATCATCAGCTCGTTGACGATTTTCAGCTCGGACGAGATGAACCGGTCCAGCGTGTCGCCTATCGTGCCGCCCATCGCGGTCTCGACGGGCACCACGCCATAGTCGGCGCGCTTGCGCTCCACTTCCGTGAAGACGTCGTCTACCGTCACCAGGGGCAAATACTCCGCTTGCGCGCCAAACATCCGCAACGCGGCGATGTGGCTGAACGTGTCGCGAGGCCCGAGAAATGCAATCGTCAGAGGCTCTTCGAGCGCCCGGATCGAACTGATAACTTCGCGATAGATCGACTTGATCGCCCCGTTGGGAAGCGGGCCGGGATTGCACTCCCGCATCTTGTCGTACACGGCGCGCTCACGCTCGGGTACGTAAAACGATTCCCCCTTGGACCGCTTGATATCGCCGATGTCCATGGCAAGCCGCGCCCGCTCGTTCAGCAGTTGCAGGATCTGCATGTCCAGGGCGTCTATCCGGTCTCGCAGTTCATCCAATGTCACTTCTCGTCTCCATCCAGGATTTTCAAGGGAGCCGCGCTCACCATGAAATCCCTCGACCGCCCCGTCTGGAACCGGATATGCGCTCGCTGCTTGTTTCCTGTTCCCGACGTATACATCACGACACCTTTTCCGAACTGGGCGTGCCAGACCTTCGCGCCCATCTTCAGCCTGCCAGGCTCGACCGCCGGACTTGCCGGGCGCGGGCGGAGAATTCTCGAATCATCATCCCCCGCGGACCGTACAAACGTCAACCGGTCATGGCCGGCCTCCCCGATGAACCGCGACGCCTCCCGGTAGCCGTGCTCCCCATAGAGCAGCCGCCGCTTCGCGGAACTCAACACGAGACTTTCCCGCGCTCGCGTCATGGCTACGTAGCAGAGGCGGCGCTCTTCCTCGATTTCACGAAGAGAGTCTTTCGCGGACGCATGCGGCAGAAAACCTTCCTCCAAACCTATCAAGAATACGTGATCGAACTCAAGACCCTTGGCGCTGTGACACGTCACCAACGTCACCGCGGGCGTGCTTGCGTCCCACGTGTCTACATCGGAGATCAGCGCCAAATCCTGCAAGAACGTCAGCAGGTCGCCTCCCTTGCGCTCGTCATACTCCACGCACGCCGAGAGAAATTCGTCGATAAGCTCCACCCGCGACGTCGCGTCCTTCTCGTCCGACGCCGCCACAATTTCCCGGTACTTGCTCTTGGCCAACAGCAGACTTACGACGTCGCTGACCGTCTTCGTTTTCGCGGCGAGTGCCAAGTCGTCGATGAGGTGAACAAACGTGGCCGCGCCTTCCCGCGCCCGGGACGACAGCGATTGATCCATTTCGATTTCGCGCAAGACCGGCAGCAACGGCTGTTGCCGTTTCGCCGCGTATTCTTCGACGCGCTCCATCGAAGTCGCGCCCATGCCGCGCGGCGGCACGTTCACGACGCGCCGCACGGATACGTCATCCGCCGGGTTTACCGCAAGCCGCAAGAACGAGAGGAGATCCTTGATCTCCTTGCGTCCGTAGAATTGCACGCCCCCCACAACCACGTACGCAATGCCCTTGCGGCGCAACGCTTCTTCCATCAACCGCGACTGGGCGTTGGTGCGGAAGATCGTCGCCACGCTTCCGGGCCGGAGCTTCCGGTTCACCATGTCTTCCACCACGAACCGGGCCTCGTCGTCCCCGTCTTCGGCCTCGTAGTAGCGCACCGGGTCGCCCTGTTTCCGTTCGGTCCGCAAGGTCTTGCCGATCCGTTGCTCGTTTTTGCTCACGAGCGAATTGGCCGCCGCGAGAATCGGCGATGTGCTGCGATAGTTCTGCTCCAGCCGGTACACCGTCGTGTCCGGGAAATCGCTCTCGAAATCGAGGATGTTCCGAATCGTCGCCCCGCGCCACGAATAGATCGCCTGGTCCTCGTCGCCCACCGCGAATAGATTGCCGCTCTCCGAGCACAATCCCTTCGCAATGCGATACTGCGCGTGGTTCGTATCCTGGTACTCGTCGATCAGGACGTACCGGTACCGCTCCTGATACTTCTTGCGCAGGTCGGGATGGTCTTCGAGCATCCGCACCAGCAGCACGAGCAAGTCGTCGAAATCCACCGCCCCCACGCGTATGAGCGCCGCTTCATAGCGCCGCCACAACGTGCGCATCGGCCCTTCGCCCCCAGCCGCATCGGCCTCCTCCGAATCGGGAGACAGGACATCCTGCTTCTGACGGCTGATCCACCACAGCACTTCGCGCGGCGTCATGCTCTTGGGACTTCCCGCGTCCTGCATCACGTGCTTCATCAGCGACAACTGGTCTGCGTCGTCGAAGATGGTCAAGTTCTTGCTGCGCCCCAGCTTCTCCGCTTCGCGCCGCAGGACGAACAATCCGAAGGAGTGAAAGGTTCCAACCCAGGACGCGACGGAGTCGACTTCCAAGCGTTGCGCCACGCGCGTGCGCAGCTCGCCGGCCGCCTTGTTGGTGAAGGTCAGCGCGAGAATATTGCGTGGGTCTACCCCCCGTTCGGAGATCAGCCACGCCATCCGTTCGACAATGACACGGGTCTTTCCCGAGCCGGCCCCGGCCAGGACCAGGGCAGGGCCGGAGGGGTGTTCGACCGCGCGCCGTTGGGCATCATTGAGCATTCGAGTTTTGCCTTGATATTATCAGTTTACCGCTGCTGTGGAATTAGGCATGGTACCGTCGAATTCGTGTAATTTCAATGAGTTGGCTCGCTTCCCGCCTTTCCTTATTATTTGACGCCCCCGTGGGTGCGTGGTAAGATGAATACGAAGGCCTGACTGTGGACACTGGGGAGTGCAATCCTATGGAACCTGTTAGCCGACGCGGCTTTACCCTGATCGAACTGTTAACCGTAATCGCCATTATCGCCATTTTGGCGGGAATGACGGCCGCCGCCCTGCCACGAGCGCTGGAGCGCGCCCGCATCGCTCGCTCCGAGTCCGACATGCGCAACTTGGCCAATGCCTTGGCGCAATACGCGACCGACCAGGGGAGCTTCCCGCCTGCCTACGGCTATAAGCTGTGGCCGCCAGCCCCCGAAGTCCCCAGCGCGACCAATCCGTATGTGCCGCAGTACCGGCACACCACCTACATGGTCGATATCGGCCTGTTTCGCAGTTTCGAACAGTATGACCGGTTCTCGGAAAATCACGACTCCAACGAGGATGAAGTGATTTCGTTCCTGGAGTTTTCGCCGGCCTCCGACAACGGCAGGGATTGTTCCGTTTCCGCAAATCCCGCGTATCCTGATGCAGGCGCTTACTACAATCCCGTCGGCCGAATATCGGCCTGCGGCGATCAAGGTGTAAAGGAAGCTAAGGAGAAGCGGCCCATCGCATATATTCCCTTCTTCTCAAAGCATCTCGACCGCATGAAGAAACAGTTGCCAGCGGGCTGGATGGGCGACATATCCTCTGCGGCGGCGTTTGCCAACGCTAACCTGACGTTCCCGCCTCCCCGGTACGACGGCTACGTTCTCGTCAGCATGGGTCCGGAGAGAAACACCCACGGGATTATCGCCGTTCCTGGACCCGATCCGAACACCAACGACGCGAATTTCGTCACAGCGACCGGCGGCGATGCGACCGACGCCTACAACATCCTTGGCGCGCGCGCGGCCTATCTCGGCAGCCGCGATGCCAACGCCAATGGGGTGCTCGATTTCGACTTCCGCGCGAGAACGCGTAACAAAGAAGGCAGAGACGAAGGCTACTTGCTTCCGGATGGAACGGCAAAAGGCGGCCCGCTGCTCTTCGTGTATCGCTAACCCGCGCTCCCGGTTTCTGCAAGGCCGTTGCTTAGGCAGCGGCCTTTCTTATTTGAGGCCCAGCACGTCCTGCATGTCGTATAGGCCCGGCTTCGCCGTCGCGACGAATCGCGCCGCACGTAACGCGCCGCGCGCGAAGTTGTCGCGGTTGTGCGCTTTGTGGACCAGTTCGACGCGTTCGCCGTGTCCAATGAACGACACCGTGTGCTCGCCCACGATGTCGCCGCCGCGCACCGCATGCATGCCGATCTGCCGCGCGGGCCGTGCGCCGACAATTCCCTCGCGCCCGTGCGCGGTGTCCTTGGCATAGTCGAGTCCCAAGGCTTCCGCCGCGCGCTCGGCC
>JBHEKO010000470.1:0-2708 GCA_041859475.1 Candidatus Hydrogenedentales bacterium | reverse complement strand
CCGATCCGGACGCCGACCCGGGAGGCGGGCTTGCGGGTCTCGGTCAGGATGTTGCCTTTCAGGAGGATCTCTTCGGTGGTGCCCTCGATGTCAACCGCCACGCCGTCCTCCGCGCCGCTGTCCAATACCCGATTCGCCTCGATCAGATTGCGGCTGGGCGAGAAAGTGGGACCATGCTCCTGCCGCAAAAAGATGCCGGTCTTTCCGCTCCGCAGCACTTCGTTGTTGCGGACCACGTTGTCGGTGTCGTTGTGACCAATCGACACGCCGAAGCGTTTGTTGTCGAGCATCCTGTTGTTTTCCACCAGCGCCCATTTCACGCCCCAGCAGAAGAAGAAGCCGATATCGTTGCGCTCAAGCGTGCTGCCGGTCACCACGGTGCGCTGCGACCCGGAGCCCGGATGAAGCGCGAAGCCTGCGTTGTCGTGGCTGTGGCAATCTTCCACGCGCACGTCGTGGCAAACCTGCCAACTGATTCCGTCGCCGTTGAAGTTGCGCGCGGTCACCTGCCGCATCTGAATGCGGTTGCTCTCGCGAAGGAAGATACAGCCCACATAGTTGCCGTTCAGGGATTCGTTATTCGAGCGGTTACCATCGAGGCAGATGTTCTCGATGGCGGCGTCGGCAATGCGGTATCCGTCGAAGAGGGCAAACAAGGTGGACGCGCTGGCGTTTTCCTTGGTCCAGAAGTTTTCCACTAACATCTCGTCGAGCTTGAACCGATTGCCGCTGCGCGCGATCAGGGTGCGCTTATACGTATCGAAGCTCCCGTTGTGCGGATTCCGCGTAACCAGAACGACGCCGTCGCCGACTTCGAAGCCCGAGGGGTCCGTAAGGGTTACCTCGCGGTCGTACCAATCGGAATTCTCCGACAACGGCGTTTTCACGGACGGCTCCTTGATGCAGACGGAATCGAGTCCGCTGCCCACGATACGCACGCCGGAGCGCAGCTTCACCGCATTCCGGAACCGGTACGTGCCGGGAAGGATCTGTACCGTGCCGCCTCCGAGACCGGCAACGTAGTCCACGGCGGCCTGGATCGCGCGATGGTCCGCGCCCACAAGATCCGCCTTGCCGGGGCCCACGGAGATCTTGACGCGCTGTTCCCAATCCGGCTCGACCACGTCGCCGAAGGTCGCCCGCGGGCGAGTGACCGTGGGCGCCTGCGGACGTGTTTCGGCGGCAGAGAGGGCGCCCGCGCCGAGCATCGCGGGGGTTGCGGACAGAAACATACGTCGATTCATAGGGATGTCTCCTGTAAGAGTGTTACGGCCATGGTAACCAGTCCGCCCATGTGGAGCAAGCCGAAGATAGGCCGGGGACTCGCGATTGACGAGAGCTGGGCGCGACATTTACCATTATTGACCGGCTAGCCGCCGATCCACTGGGAAGCTCTGACGTCCCGGTCATCATGGCACGCACGATTCGCGGCGTCGCCTCGATTCACGCCTCATGACTAGCCGCTCTGGCCTTCACGAAGTGTTCGCGCAGCCTCTCGCGAATTCGCACCATGGGGTCGTAGCCAAGATGAATGTAGAGTTTCTGCTCCCAGTCGTGGGGCGTTGTTTCGATACGCAGGCGCGGCGCATGTTGGTAGAAGCCCTCCAACGCCGACCAGTTGCTGCCACTCTTTCCTGGCAGGAGCACAACAACATATCGCAGACGCTTTGTCCGGAATCTCAAAAGGACCATGTAGCATTCACCCACATCGCTGAATGCCATCCGCATGACGATAGCGTCTTGTCCCGGATCGCGCTCGGGAAACGCTTCCATGACCACCTTTTCAAGTATTGGCGCGCGAGATTCGATCATCGAGCGCACTTGGTTCGCACCGTCACTCAGCGCATAGCCGTATCCTTCTGCCTTGAACACAGCCAAGAAGCCCGCCCGAAATGTAGCGCGAAAGAAGCGCTCTGGGATGCATGAGAAGGCCATGCGTAGGTCAAAACTGAAGCCGTCGCCGAGTTCGCCTCGCCAGTGCTCAATTGCGTCCGCATTACTCGCCTTGCCAACTATGCGAATCGTGTTGGGCTTCTCCTTCGTCTGGTCCCCAAGGAGCAATTCCGCGACAATCTTTCCCTTGCCACTGCCCAGGGTCACCGCGATTGGCTCCAATCCATCCACCGCGTCCATGGCTCTCATCGCATTGATGAGGTGACTCTCAAGCCGGGACCCATGAGTGTTGTTACAGCGGTGCTTGCACGTAAGAGTCTCCATCCTGCCGCCGAGGCGCGACGGAATTACATGTTCGCGACTTAGGCCCGCGATGTCCGCCAACGAGAACTCCGTTAGGCAGAGGGGGCAGGCGATCTTGGGAGTCCCTGAGGGCCAGAATTTCGAGTAGTCTGCCGCAAGCTCATGGAATAGCGCGTTACTCTTATCGCTACGAGGTGGCACATTCCCCATAGTATGCAAGTCGTCCGCTCCTAAAGGAGCGGACGACAGACCGCGCGAACCTTTCGACGGGTCTCTGGGCGTCACCGCGGCTTCTGTCGCCTGCGATATCATGACTTGCGCTGACGAAAGGAGCACGGCAACTTGGCCGAAATCACCAAGAAGCGTCAAGGGGAACTGATTCGAGGAGTGTTCCAGATCCTGCTGCAACATCCCGACGGGCTACCTGCAAAGGACCTTCTGAAACGGCTTGAGGAGATCGTTCCCCCAACGCCGTTCGAAGGCAGCACGTATCCGAACCGGCCGAGCGACCG
>JBHEKO010000448.1:0-4651 GCA_041859475.1 Candidatus Hydrogenedentales bacterium | reverse complement strand
TTGCTTCCATTCAAGGGAACCGCGGCGGCTCCGGTCTTCTTGCTGACGCGGATCCGGTTGTACCGGGTGAGCAAAGAGGCCTCCACCTTTTCCGCGACCGGTCCGCGCTGACGCTCGAGTTCCTTGCGCTGGGCCACGGCTTCGGCCAACTCGGCGTCCACCTCCGAGCACTGCTGGTCAATGCCCTTCAGCTCCGCTTCGATTCGCTTCTTGTCTTCCGCTAGACGTTCCCGAACGCTGTCGAGGTCGACCAGCAGCGTAATGATGCGCTCTTCCTTTGCGGCGATCTGCTTCTTGAGCGAATCGATCTCGTGCAAAAGCGCCTGATACTCTTCGTTCTTCTTGACGGAGAGCAACTGCTGTTCGTACTTGACGATATGGGTTTGGCGCTGGGAAATCTCGCTTTCGCACTCGCGCTGTTCCAATTGAAGCGCGCGCAACGCACCCTCGCGCTCTTGGATCTCCGCGAGCAATCGCTTTCGCTGGACTTCGAATTTCCCTTTCTGCTTGGGAATTTCGAATTCGCGCGCACGGCACGCCTCAATCTTCAGATCGAGACACTGCAACGGCAACAGGTTCTTCAACGGTCATGCTCTCCCAGCGGGGGAAGTCTCTGGACTCCTCGCTCCGCGCCCACACATCCGCGTCACGCGAACGGACGTAGGCGATGCGCCAAGCAACCCTACTATTGTTCGCAACAACGCGACGTGATTCAACTTTCCGGTACAACAAAAAAGCGCCGCGGCTTTCGCCGCGGCGCCCGATCACTTGATCCAGGGCATCATTTTGCGGAGTTCCGCCCCGACCTTCTCAATCGGGTGGTCCGCGTCATCCTGACGCAATTTCTTGAAATTCGCGCCGCCGGACTGGAATTCGCCAAGCCATTCCTTGGCGAAATCGCCGCTCTGAATGCGCTTCAACACGCCCCGCATGACGTTCTTGGTTTCGTCCGTGATAATTTTCGGGCCGACCGACAGGCCGCCGTATTCCGCCGTGTCGCTGACGGAGTAGTTCATGAACTTCAGGCCGCCGCGGTAGTAGAGGTCCACGATGAGCTTCAGTTCGTGCATGACCTCGAAGTACGCGATCTCCGGCTGGTAACCGGCTTCGACCAATACTTCGAACCCAGCCTTGATCAAGGCCGCCGACCCGCCGCATAGCACGGTCTGCTCACCGAAGAGGTCTGTTTCGGTTTCTTCTTTGAACGTCGTCTCGATAATGCCGCCGCGTCCGCCGCCGATGGAGCACCCGTAGGCGAGGGCGACATCGAGCGCCTTGCCCGTGGCGTTCTGGTGGATGGCGACAAGGCACGGAACGCCGGCGCCTTTGACGAACTCATCGCGGACGAGGTGGCCGGGGCCCTTCGGGGCGATCATCCACACGTCGACATCGGGCGAAGGCTCGATGCACTTGAAGTGGATGTTGAACCCGTGGGCAAAGACCAGCGAGTCGCCTTTGTCGAGGTTGGGCTTAATCTCTTTTTCGTACACCATCTTCTGAATGGTGTCGGGCACGAGGATAACGATAATCTGGCTTTTCTTGGTGGCCTCGGCCGCAGTCATCACGGGCAGGCCCGCGTCGAGAGCGGCCTTGTAGTTGGGATTTTCGTCTTTGATGACTTCGCCGACCACGACATTTACGCCGCTGTCGCGCAGGTTCTGCGCATGGGCATGGCCTTGGCTGCCGAACCCGATGATGGCGACAGTCTTGTTTTTCAGTATGCCGGTATCCGCATCCTTGTCGTAGAAGATCTTAGCCATTCGCTATCCCTTTCTCATGATTGTTGGCGGAACGGGCGATCGCGATTCGACCGGTCCGAACCAGTTCAAGAATTCCAAAGGGCCGCATCATGTCGATGAAGGCCCGAATTTTGTCTTCGCTGCCGGTAGCCTCGACCACCATCGCGTCTTTGCTCATATCGACGACCTTTGCGCGGAAGATGTTCGCAATCTCGATAACCTCGCCGCGCTTGGCCCCGACGACCCCGACCCGGACCATGGCAAGCTCGCGCTCGACGTAGTATTCCTGGGTAAGATCGATGACCTTGATGACATCCACGACCTTTTCAAGCTGCTTCACGATCTGGGCCAACACGCGCTCGTCGCCCCGCACCACGACGGTCATCCGGCTGATGCTCGAATCTTCGGTTTCGCCCACGCAGAGGCTGTCGATATTGTAGCCCCGGGCGCTGAACAAGCCCGAGACCCGCGCCAAAACGCCGAAATGATTCTCAACCAGGACGCTGATCGTGTGCTTCATATCCCTATTCCACCTTTACTCTGGCCCGGTTCGTTACCGTGAACCCCCTCGGTCGCCTCCGGTTTCAGATTCCGACGTGCGCCGATCTTTGCTCTGCCTCTTGTTCAGCTCGGTCATGGCGCGGCTCGCGCCGCGTTCCACGAAATCCAAGACGCCCTGGGCGGCGAGCTCGATGGCTCGCTCGACTTCGGGTTTCTCATCCGGTCTGAACCCACTCAACACGTGGTCGCGAAGATCGGTGCCGGGTTCTTTATCCCCTACGCCTATGCGCAGTCGGGGGAATTCTTCCGTGCCGAGACGTTCGATAATCGACTTCAGCCCGTTGTGGCCGCCCGCACTGCCCTTCTCGCGCAGCCGGATTTGCCCCAGGGGCAAGTTGATATCGTCCGTCACCACCAGCAAATCCAGCGGATTGGTGACGCGGTTTCTTGCCGCCGCCGCCACCGAGTTCCCGCTGACGTTCATATAGGTCATCGGCTTCAAGAGCAGAAGCGCATGCGCGCCCCGTTGCCCTTTTGCCACGAAACCATCGTACTTCTCTTGGTCGAACGCGATTCCGAGCAACTCGGCCACACGGTCGACCGCCCGAAAGCCCACGTTATGCCGCGTGTTTCGATATTGGGGCCCGGGATTGCCCAAACCCACGATAAGCTTCACGCTGCCGCCCTTCCCAACCAATCATCAAGGCTTGGAGTCGTCGGACTTTTCTTTCTTGTCTTTGTCGTCGCCCGCGGCAGCCGGCTCGCCGCCTTCCGCGGCAGCTTCTTCGCCGCCTTCGGCGCGTACGGTGCGCGGAGCCTGCACGACAACGACCGCCCGCTGGGCGTCGGTCACGATGGTGACGCCTTCCGGCGCGATCAAATTGTCGACGTGACAGCTATCGCCGATCCCCAGGTCGGTCACATCCAGCGACAGAGAAGCGGGCACGTCAAGCGCAAGACACTCGACTTCCACCTCGCGGAGCTGGTGATCCACGACACCGCCGTCGATAACGCCTCTGCACTGGCCCGTCAGCACGACCGGCACGAGAACGACGATGCGCTCGTCAAGCCGGATACGCTGAAAGTCGGCATGAAGCACATGCCCGCGCACGGGATGGTGCTGCACTTCCTTGAGCTGCGCAGGGCTGCTCAGGGACGCGTCGTCCTGCACGTCCAACTGCACGATGGCATGTTGGCCGCCGCCCTGAAGGAGCTTGCCGAATTCGCGCGTGTTCATGGCGACGTGGAGCACGTCAATGCCACCGCCGTACACCACGCCCGGCACTTCCCCGGCGCTGCGCGTGCGGCCCGCGGGCCCTTTGCCCCTGCCCTGGCGCACGTTTACTTTGAGTGTCTTCAGTTCCATGGGTCTGTCTACCTCCGAATCGGTCTTAACGGAACAGGATGCTCAGCGACTCTTCCTGGTGAACTCGGCGGATGGCCTCGCCCACCAGCGGCGCGATCGACAAGGTCTTGATCTTCGGGCACGCCAATGCATCTTCTTTCAACGGGATCGAATCGCTTACCAAAACTTCGTCCAACACGGAATTCATAATGCGCTCGACGGCATTGCCGCTGAACACGGGGTGCGTCGAGCACGCAATCACGTCGATGGCCCCGCGGTCCTTGATGGCCTGGGCCGCTTTCACAAGGGTGCCGGCCGTGTCGATCATGTCGTCGAAGATGAGCGCGTGTTTACCCGCCACATCGCCGATCACGTTCATGACCTCGCTCTCGTTTTCCTTGGGGCGGCGCTTGTCCACAATCGTCAAGGGCACATCCAGCCGGCGCGCGAATTCGCGAATGCGCGCCACGCTGCCCGTGTCCGGGGACACCACGACCACATCGTCGATGCCGCGTTCCAGAAAGTAGTTCACGAACACGACGTCGGCGCTCAGGTGATCCACGGGAATATCGAAAAAACCCTGGATTTGCCCGCAATGCAGGTCTACCGTCAACACGCGGTCTACGCCCGCCGCCACGATCAAGTTGGCCACCAACTTCGCCGTGATGGGAACGCGGGGCCGGTCTTTCCGGTCTTGACGCCCATACCCGTAATACGGCATGACCGCCGTGACACGCTCGGCCGATGCGCGCCGCGCGGCGTCGATCAGGATCAACGATTCCATCAGGTTCGAGTTGACGGGCGGACTCGTGCTGTTGACGATGAACACGTCGCTACCGCGGATGTTCTCGCCTATCTGCACCTTGATCTCGCCGTCGCTGAACGAACTGACGGACGCTTTGCCCAGCGGCACTTCCAAGTGCGAGCAGATGCCCTGAGCCAAGGCGCGCGAGGCATTTCCGCAGAAAACTTTTAGACTTTTTGAGTACGCCACGGTCTTTAGCGATCCCGTCTGTTCACAATTAGGCTGGGGAGGTAGGACTCGAACCTACGAATGTCGGCGCCA
>JBHEKO010000361.1:0-3833 GCA_041859475.1 Candidatus Hydrogenedentales bacterium | reverse complement strand
GGACGCGTGACGGATCGCGGAACGCAAGTCATCTTCAACCAAGGAGAATTCGACATGGGCGACACAGGAAAGAAAGACAAAGGCAAAAGAGAACAGCAGAAGAAGGCCGCGCACACGCCAAAAGAGAAACGCAAGCTGAAGAACGAGAAGAAGAAAGCATAACCGCACAGAAGTACCGCTCAGCCTCGGCGTCCTATCGCGCCACTGCGTTTGGTGCGGCTAGAGTCTTTCAACTTTTGTACGTACGGCACTCTGTTGCGCGCATTTTCACTGGACAACGAATATGTGCCGGCGCGTATGTATCAAAAGTGAAAATGCGGCTAGATCGTCAAGATCTCTTCATGGAAGAGGTCTGCGACCCGGCCGTAGGCTGAGTTTTTCAAGTGCAGCTCGTTCACCCAGTCGTCGTCTCCGATGGAATCGCGCAAGTTGATGTAGTGGAGCCGGGGGTCGCCCGATGCAAAGACTGAAAGCATCGCGTTGAACTCGTCGATCAGCTCGACGAGGATGCCGGTGCCTTCCTGCCTGCTGGTTATGTTCTTCTTTGCCAGCGCCGGACGGAGCCAAGGCCCCACGAACCGAAAGCCGAAGGGGAAATTGATCACGGCGCGGCCATCGGGGACCGGGTATCCATACCCGTGGAGGATGACGTGAATGCCGTCGTCCACCTTCCAAATTTCGCTCGCAATGTGGCGATAGGCTATCTCAAACGCCTTCAATGTCTCCTTGAGATAGCCCTTGCGGAGAAGCGGCGTTAGGCCGCTGTCCTTATGGTTGAGATACGCTTCGAACTCCGTTCCGGCAATGTCGTTGCCGCCTCCGGAAAGCAATACGATCCGGGGTGCGTGCTCCCGGATCGCCGCGAGTGTCCTTTCGAGCGGCTGCGTTTCCCGTTGGAATTTCCGGTCGATTCTCGTTCCGAACGCCATGTTCTCCAGCGTATCCCCCGCAGTGGCGACGGAGTGGATTGAGTATCCGTGTCTTCTTCTCAGTTGCATGAGGACGTCGAGACCCGGCAAATAATCGAACCAGGAATCGCCTTCGGCAACGATGCGCGTCGTTGGACCCGCCCTCCGCATCACGGCGTGCATGTCGTCGGGAATCAGGCGCGAGCGGATCGCCTGAACCTCTTCCAAAGTCAATCGATCCTCGTCCACCGAGACGGCCACCTTAACCTTGGGTTTGTTCGTCTTCCGGACTGTCTTCTTGACGCTCACAGCCTTCCCTCCATCCGATTTTCAACCTTGCGCTCCGTTCGCGCATTGCCCAATAGGGACCGCCAAAACAAGCGTGCTTGCAGCGTTACTGCAATACTGGCTTCCAATTACGATGATTGAGACATGCAGCCGGGGGCGACCAAGAACCGGGATCACACAACGCGGTTGTTATATATCTATTGAAGAGAATTGTCAACGAGGTTTTCGGTCTCGCGTATCCTCAGTCGACGGGGCATAAAATTCACTCTGCGTGAACGGCGGCGCCACCAGCGCGGAAAGGTTGCGCGCCTTGGAGGATTTCGCCCAGGATAGTTGCCGGGGCCACGAGCTACCGGGAGACGCTGCCATGGTTACGAACACATCTTTCGCGCTTCGGTGTGGAATTGTCTCACGTACGATTGGGGTTACCGCCCTTCTTGCATTCATCTGTCTCGGGGCACTCGCTGGCGAATCCATCGTCCGTGTGGGAATGTCAGATGGCATCGAATTGGAGACGGTCATTGTCCAACCCGATGGAGGCGGGCCGTGGCCGGTCATTCTTGAGCGAACACCGTACAACTGCCACACGGCATTCCTCAAAACCCTTGGATTCACCGAACGCGGGTATGCCGTCGTCGCTCAGAACATTCGCGGCACGGGCAAGTCGGCGGGCGAGTGGACCGTGTTCGGGAACGACGGTTGGGGCGGACCCGGGTTTCGCGATGGCGCAGACACCGTGGCGTGGATTCGCGCTCAGCCGTGGAGCAACGGACGCGTTGGCGTGTTCGGAGGCTCGGCCAGCGGCATCGCGGCGCAACTGCTGGTCGCGGCAGCGCCCGAAGGCTTGGCGTGCGCGTATGTGAACGCCGCCTCGGACAACCTGTATGAAAGCATGTTCCCAGGCGGTTGCTATCGCACGAACACCGTCGATACGTGGCCGCAGGCGGAACCGATGCGCGCGGAGATCAAGCGCCACCCGATGTACGACGAGTTCTGGCGCGTGCGCGATGCACGTTCCCGGTGCAATGTCGCCGACGTGCCGGTGTATGTCACGGGGGTCTGGTTCGATCTGTTTCAACGCAGCACTGCCGCATACTTCCGCGGACAACAGACGAATTGGCTTCCGAAGTCGGATGGCAACTGCAAGCTGGTCATCCTGCCCGGTGCGCACGGCGCGCCGCCCGGACAACTGGAGTTTCCGGACCGCGCGAACAAAGGCCCGGACGCGGAAATCGGGTCCATGCAAGAATGGTTCGACTACTGGCTCAAGGATATCGACAACGGGATTCTGGTGAAACCGTCGGTGGGCATCTTTTTGATGACCGACAAGGACGCGCCGGAAGCGGACGGGAATCGTCTCCTGACGATGAGCTATTGGCCTCCGCGGGCACGTCGCGTCAAACTGTATTTGCAGGAGAACGCGGGCTTGTCCCCGAAGGTTCCGGAGATGGGCAATGCGAGCCAATCGTACCGGTATGACCCGTCGAGTCCCACACCCTCGATTGGCGGCAACAATCTGTTCCCGCCGAGTGGGCCGCATGACCAGCGGGAGATCGAAGCGCGGGAGGATGTCCTCGAATTCACGACACAGCCATTGACGGGCGACGTAACGGTGATTGGCCCTATTAGCGTAACGTTGTGGGCGTCGACAGACGCACTGGACACTGACTTTGTCGCGCGCCTTTGCGACGTGTATCCCGATGGCCGGTCGATGCTCTACTGCGAGGGGATCGTGCGGGCGCGTTACCGCGAATCAAACACGAGCGAGACCTTCCTCCCGCCCAACACGCCCTGCAAGTTTACCATCGACCTGTGGGACACCGCATTGACGTTTGCCCCCGGCCACCGCATTCGCGTGGACATCGCATCCAGCAGCGTCCCCCGTTACGACGCGAATCCCAACACCGGCGAGCCCATCCTGCAACACACCAAATCGGTGACCGCCACAAATACGATTCACTTCGACAAGCGGCGCGCCTCGCACGTTGAACTGCCGCTTACGAATTGGCGTCAGGCCCGGTCCATTCCCAAGTAGAAGCACGAATGCAGTTACCCGTGCCTTCGCGGACTTCTTGTTGCGTCTGCTCTGTGTAGCGCCTGCGTACTCTTGCGCTATTGCTTAATCTGCGTTCCTTTGCGTCTCGCGAGGACGATGGTCATCAACGCCGCGGCAATCAACGCCGCCGTCGTCCACTTCGCCATCGGCACGCCTTCGGGCAACTCTCCCACAACCGTCACGGTGCGTGCCGTACTGCCTACGTTGCCTGCAACGTCGGCGGCTTGGTAGGTCAGGTAATACGTCCCCGGCGCATTGATGTTCACGCTGCCGGAAATCGTGATGAAAGCGCTCCGGTCTCCGCTCACCGCGTCGGCGGCGGTTGCGCCGGGTTCCAGATAGGCCTGGCCCACGTTGAGCGTAACGCCACTACCGCCCAACAATGTCACCACCGGCGGCGTGGTGTCGCCGGCTTGCTGGACCACGACTTCCGCGCCGCTGCCTTGTGCGCCGGGCGCGTTCACTTTCACCCACGCGTTGCGCGTGGACTTGGTCTCGTTCGCGGCAAGGTTCACCGTCACGCTGGCGTTGCCGGTTCCACTCGATGCGCCTGCGATGCTCGCGAATCCCGTGGAGTTGGA
>JBHEKO010000175.1:0-5296 GCA_041859475.1 Candidatus Hydrogenedentales bacterium | reverse complement strand
GCAATCGGGGTCGCCGTCGGCGTAGTCGAGTCGTCCATAGCACGCCTTCGCCTGGTGACCGTGCCTAAGATGCTCGTATCCGCATGTCTACTGGCGGCTTTTGCCGCGGCGTTGTTATTGCGATGACAGATGCTATGAATGCAACGTTGAGTCTATTTCTAATTGTGACGGTCCTATTGGACTTCCTGGCCCTTGGTTCCAGCAGGATGCGCGTCCTGATTCAGACCGTGGGTGTTCAAGGTGCGCTGCTTGGCCTGATGCCGTTGCTGCATGGATCGATCCCAGGAGTTCGAGTGGTCTTGTTGTGCCTGCTCACGGTTTCCGTCAAAGGGTTCGTCATCCCTTCCATGTTATTCAGGGCAATTCGCGAAGTACACATCCGGCGCGAAGTGGAACCGCTCCTGGGATTCATCCCCTCGCTCATGTTAGGCGCGGTAGGTACCGGACTTGCCGTCATCTTCGCGGACTCGCTGCCATTGGTAAGCGGACAACATGGGACGCTCGTCGCGTCGGTTTCGTTCGCGACCATCCTCACGGGCTTCATCATGCTCACGACCCGGCAGAAGGCCATTACCCAAGTCGTGGGGTATCTGATACTTGAAAATGGCGTCTTCGTATTTGGCCTCTTGCTGCTCGATGCAATGCCTATCCTCGTCGAGTTGGCAGTACTGCTGGACGTCCTTGTCGGCGTGTTTGTCATGGGCATCATCATCAACCATATCCGATTGACCTTCTCCTCATTGGATACGGCGCACCTCACGAGTCTGAAGGAGTAGTTGTGGCGCTGCTTGTACTCATATTGGGCCCCGCGATCGCCGCGTGCGCGGCGTATGCCATTCCATCGAATCGCATACGTCCGTTCCTGCTTCCCATAGCCGGAATCGCGCATGCCGTCGCCACGCTCGCGGCTGTGTCGCAGGACTACGCACCTACGGGCGATGAGTGGATGATGCTGGACCCGCTGGGCAAGTTACTCTTGCTCGCGGTGAGTGGCTTGTTTCTTTGCTGCTCGATGTATGCACCCGCGTATCTGAGATTCCGTCACGAACGTTCGAATCGCGTCTTTACTCCATGCCTGCTGATCCTCCTCTCCATGATGTCGCTGGTGGCTTATGCTCAACACTTGGGCTTGTTATGGGTTGGGGTTGAAGCGACGACACTGGCCGCCGCTCCTTTGATTCACTTCAGGCACACTCCGAAGGCAATCGAGGCGACGTGGAAGTACCTCATCGTGTGTTCCGTGGGGATTGCGCTCGCACTGCTTGGGCTGTTCTTTCTGGCGTACTCATCGTTGGCGACCGGGAACGCCCCTTCTCTGATTCTCGGTGATCTCGTGCGGTCCGCGCATTCGCTTTCCGCGCCGTGGCTGCGGGCGGCATTCCTGACCTTGCTCGTCGGCTACGGAACCAAGATGGGACTCGCGCCGATGCACACCTGGAAGCCCGACGCCTATGGCGAAGCGCCGGGATTGGTAGGAGCGATGTTGGCGGGAGGTCTCACCAGTTGCGCGTTCGTCGCCATTCTTCGCATTTCCATAATCCTCAACGCGGCCGGACAGGCGGCGCTGGTCAGCCGCGCGTTTATCGGACTGGGCGTGCTTTCGATGGCCATCGCGGCGGCATTCCTGGCGCGCCAACGCGATTTCAAGCGTATGCTCGCCTACTCAAGTGTCGAGCAAATGGGAATCTTGGCGATCGGCGCAGGGTTGGGCGGTTTGGGACTCTTCGGCGCACTCCTTCATATGCTCAATAACGTTTTCGCAAAAGGTGTCATGTTCTTGTCGTCTGGAAACATCCACCGGGCGTACGACTGCAAGACAGCCGACCATGTTCGCGGCGCAATGACGCGCGTTCCACTTTCGGCGGGATTGTTTCTCTTCGGGTTCTTCGCAGTCGCGGGGTCTCCTCCGTTCGGGCCTTTCGTCAGCGTCATCATGATATTGCAGGCGGCGGTTACGCGGCACCGCTATTGGATCGCCGGGGCGTTTCTGGGCTTGCTCTTCCTTGTCTTCGTCGGCATGGGGCGGACCGTCCTGTCCGTGGTGCAAGGCAGTTGCGACCGAAGCGATATCACGACGAAGTACAAAGACAGCGCAACCACCATCATCCCCATTCTGGCCCTGCTCGCGGCGGTCTTGCTGCTGGGCGTGTCCATGCCCGAGCCTTTGCGCGTGCTTCTGCTACAGGCTGTCGCCTACGTGGAGGTGGCGCCATGACCTCGACGGTGTTTGCGCGAACCTGGAACGGGGAGCCCCTGGAACTGTCCGCTATTCCGAGGCAGCCGTTAGAAGTATTTCGGAGCGCCGTCATCGATGCGGTGAAAGCGCGCTGCCGGGTATCTGCATTGTTCGCGCTTCAGACCGGCAAAGAAACGCACCCCGAACTTGTCGTCGTGCTTACCGACGACGCCGACGGAAGCATGCTTATCGGCATTGCTGAGTTGGAAGGGAATCGCTATTCAGCGCTCACGTCCGCCTGTCCGCAGGTGCATCTGTTCGAGCGCGAAATCGCGGAACAAGCTGGGTTGGTCCCCGAAGGGCATCCGTGGCTAAAGCCGGTGCGGTTCACCGGCGGCGAAGCGCCTCGCATCGGCGAGATGGATTTCTATCGGGTACAAGGGGAAGCAGTCCACGAAGTCGCCGTGGGACCGGTTCATGCTGGCGTGATCGAGCCGGGACACTTCCGATTCCAGTGTCACGGCGAGGAAGTCTTCCACCTTGAGATATCGCTGGGGTACCAGCATCGCGGTGTCGAAGCCGCGTTGATCGGCGGACCTCGTAGGTCGTCGCTTCACTTGATGGAGACCGTTGCGGGGGACACGACCATCGGGCACGCATGGGCGTATTGCCAGAATCTGGAGGCGCTCTCCCGATCCCACGTCGCGGCGCACGCGCAGGTTGTGCGCGCCATTGCACTCGAGCTGGAGCGCATGGCAAATCATGCCGGAGACTTGGGTGCACTTGCGGGCGACGTAGGCTTTCTGCCTACACAGTCGTTCTGCGGGCGTATTCGAGGCGACATCCTGAACATGACGGCCCTGCTCTGCGGCAACCGTTTCGGGCGCGGACTAATGACGCCGGGAGGCGTGCGGTTCGCTCTGGAAGCGGATCGCGTCGCCGAACTAAAGAAGCGCTTGGCCGAAACCGAGAAGGAACTTCACACCGCAGTGAACCTGCTGTGGAGCAGCGCATCGGTTCAAGGCCGATTCGAGCAGACGGGGATAGTCGGCCGCACGGCATGCGTCGAGATGGGTCTGGTTGGGCCTGCCGCGCGCGCCTGCGGAGTTGAGGTCGACGTGCGGACCACGCATCCCACCGGTGTCTATCAATTTACCAATATCCCTTTGGCAACGGCACATCACGGCGACGTGAATTCGCGCGCGTACGTTCGTTGGCTCGAAATTGAGCGTTCTATCGTCTTCATCCGCGAGCGCCTGAATGCGATGCCGAAGCTAGAAGCGCCATTGGGCGTTTGTGAATACGCGCGAGACAGTATCTCCGTGTCCCTGATTGAAGGGTGGCGCGACGAGATTTGCCATGTAGCAATAACCGATGCCCATGGACGGCTTGCCAAATACAAGATTGTCGATCCGTCTTTCCATAATTGGATCGGGCTGTCGTTGGCCCTACGTGGACAGCAAATCTCCGACTTTCCGCTCTGCAACAAGAGCTTCAACCTGTCCTACTGCGGATTCGACCTATGATGATCGGCAGGCCTCATCCATGTTGAAACCAATTATCGCCCGGCTCAAGCAGGGGCATCGTACGATGCCGTATCCCGAGGGAACGCCGCCTCCCATGCCCGACCGCTTTCGTGGGCGGCCAATCATCGATTCGGCGAAATGTGCCGAGGGGTGCCGTGCCTGTATCGATGCCTGCCCGACGGGCGCCATCGCCGCGGATGCCTTCCCAAGTGTGGACTTGGGCAAGTGCCTCTTCTGCACGGATTGCGTAGAGGTCTGTCCCCAACAGGCCATCCGTCACAGTCAGGACTACCGGCTGTCGACGCGCCGGCGCGAGGATCTGATGGTCAGGCCCGAGGAAGAACTGCGGTTGGCAGAGGCGCTCGACAAGAAGCTGAAGAGCATGTTCGGGAGGTCACTCCGGCTGCGGCAAGTCAGCGCCGCTGGTTGCAGCGCCTGCGAAGCGGACGTCAATGTGTTGGGAACCATCGGCTGGGACATCGGGCGATTCGGCATTCAAATGGTGGCATCGCCGCGGCATGCCGACGGAATTCTCGTAACGGGGTGCGTGTCGGAAAATATGCGCCTGGCGTTGCGGAAGACGTATGACGCGATACCCGCACCCAAGCTGGTCATTGCGGTTGGCGCCTGCGCGATTTCGGGAGGGCCGTTTATCGGGCATAGCCAGCAGCACGACGGCGCTGGCTCCACAGTCCCGATTGACCTGTTCATCCCCGGCTGTCCACCGCATCCGCTGACGATTCTCGATGGCCTTCTGCGCCTTCTCGGCCGGTTGGAAGCAGGACAGCCTTCGAAATGATCAGGACGCGCTTGCGCTCCCCGCTCCCTCTACAACTCCAAACCAATAAAAGCTAGAAGGTTTCCAGCCGTTCTTTTTTTGCTCGACAGTGACTTCATGCGAATGCCATACTATCGCCTCCTAAGACCGCGAGTTTTGCTGTGCAAGGCCAAGGGGAATCACTGCGTAGTGTAGGGTCGGCACGGCTGTCGTCATAAGGATTCTTACCATGCTGCATCGACTCTGTACGAGGGGGATTTCGCTGTGCGCGCTTGGAGTGGCTGCGCTCATGGCCGGGCCTTGGGCTTGCGCGCAAGAAGACGCCGAGTGTTTTGTCTGCCACAGCGACACGAGCCTTACCAAAACCACCGAAGATGGCCGTACGCTTTCCCTCTACATTGACGAGGCAATTCATACGGCTTCGGCCCATTCTGCCATCGGGTGCATCGCGTGTCACGTGGATATCGTCGAGCTTCCACACCCCGAGAAGCTGGCGCCGGTCGATTGCAGCACATGCCACGTGGAGACGGAGCAATACAATGCAAGCGTCCACGGGCAAGCATGGCAGCGCGGCGACCGCGATGTGGCCACGTGCAAGGATTGCCACGGCGTACACGATACTCGGAAATCCGACGACCCGCTTTCCCCAACCTACAAGCTGAATCTTCCTGCCACGTGCGGCAAATGCCACTCGGATGCGGACTTGGTGAAGCGGCACATGGTGTCCATATCGAAACCATCGGAAACCTACCTGAAAGGGGTGCACGCAACGGAGCTTGCGAAGGGCAACATGAAGGCCGCCGTCTGCACGGATTG
>JBHEKO010000173.1:0-4223 GCA_041859475.1 Candidatus Hydrogenedentales bacterium | reverse complement strand
GAACTCTGGAGCGTTTCATAGGTCCGTTTGGCTTGCGGAATGAGCGAGTCGTTGAGGACCTTTACGCGGCGTATGCCGTCTTCCATCCCGAACATGGCCATTCGCGCCGAAGCGTCAAGCGAAACAGCCCGCCGGCGCTTGTCGTGCGCCGCGGCCTCCTTCATGTACTCCGCTTCGCGGATGCCCGCACGGACGCGCTTGCGCCAGATGGGCAGGTTCATCCCCACCGTGACCATGACCTCGTCCTTCACCGTCTCGTTATCCAGTTCGTTTTCGGCCTTGGCCAGCGTGTTGAGCCCCATCAGATTGTCGACAATCGGAGGCGTGGTCTGATCGCGGAGGCTTCGCGCGAATCCCGCGATGCCTTGGATACGTTCGAGCGGCGACGCACTGGAGCCCGGCAGCGCCGGTAGATTGAGCGGCTGAGGCAGCAACGTAATCCCGTTGGCCACGCCCGCCACGTCGACCAGTGGCCCGTAGGGATTGGGTTGCGTGAAGTCCTTCATGTTGACGAATTCGAGACCGACGGTGAAGTTGGGATAGCCCGCCTTCTTCGCGAGCGTAATACCGTGCTCGCGGCTTTCGAGCAGGTGATCGACTTCCGCCAGTTCCGGGCTCGACACGCGCAGGCGCGCCAGCACGACGGGCGCGGGCGGAGGAAGCGGAGGGAGTTCCATGTCCTGAGGCCACGGCAGGACTTCGCCGCTTTCGCGGCCGATGGCGGCATTCAACTGCGCGGAGAGCGCCGTGCGGTATTGGAGGAAACCATCGTAGCGGTCTTGCAGCTTCGTTTGTTCCATTTGTACTCGGAGCAGGTCTGCTTCGCTCGACAATCCCAATCCATACCGCGACTGTTCGATGCCTTCCATGTCTGTGAGCAGCACGGCCTGCGACTCGGTAGTTTTGATATTCTCGCCCAGGTAGGCGTAGTCGAAGTAGGCCTTCTTCACGCTCGCGAAAATACGATTGCGCTCCGCGTATAGGCGCGTCAGGGCGGCTTCCGCATCGGCGTTGGCCTGCGCGCCACGCGTCTTCAAGGTGCCGAACCACGGGAACGCTTGCGTCAGCATGGCCCGGTAGCGGTAGGCGTCGGATTGCAGCCAATAACCGAATTCGAGCATGGGATCTTCGAGGCTGGTTGCCTGCGGCACGCGCTCCAGGGCAGCGAGCCATTCCGCGTGCATCTGCAGGAGGCCGGGATGCTTCTCGCCTGCTTCGAGCAGATAGCCGCGCAGCTCCTCGTTGGGCGCATAAAACGCGGGCGGCGCAACCTGGGGATCGGCCGCGACGGTTGCTACTAGCAGAAGAAGCAGTGCCATGGGAGGTCTTCTTTCCCTACCGTATCATTCGGCGATTTTGCAGCAACTCGACGCGCTCGTAGTATACAACGGAGACGCGTTTGCACGGGTAGTTGCCAGGCAGAAGAGATAGCCGAGCAGAAACGCGACGAGCGGCACGAGCGCAATTCCGAAGCGCGCGCCGTAGCGCCAGATGTTCTCCTGGAGAAGCGATATTCGTCTCATTAGGTGAACTCCTTGTACTGCCGTTCGTGGACTCTGTTGAGAATGGGAGAAGCAAGCCTTATGCCACCGCCGACATTATGGCAAGTACCGGTGAATGCTGGGTGCAGAGGAGTGATGAAACCGGGCTTGCGATCAGAGAGTGGCGGGCATGATGCCCAGAGTCTGGCGGCAGGCTCGAACCAGCGGCGTGTGGGGAAGGGCGACCTCAGTGAGCCATTGCCGCACGGAGCAGCCGGAAGGCGTTAGGGGAACGCGATAGGAATGCGAAGTTGGTCTAGACTGCCTGCTATGCGTCCTTGCGGATGAAGGGCGCATAGTCGCCCGTGGGGCGAGGGGCCGAGACGGCAACTTCGAAGACCTTGCCGCGCCGCGTACGGCGAATCAGGAATTCGAGCCCGCCTTCGCGATAGACGTCGTTTGCCTTGGGGACGCCGCCCATGCGCGTGATAATCCAGGCCGACGTGCTGCCTTTGGCATCTTCCAGCGAAATGCCGAGTTGTTCCGAGAGTTTGTCGGCGGGGAATCCGCCGCCGACCATCCAGGTGCCGCCGGCCAGGGCATGGCACATGCGAGGCAGGCGGTCGAACTCGTCTTCGAGTTCACCGACGAGTTCTTCGACCAGGTCTTCCATGGTGACGAGGCCTAGGCACGCGCCGTTTTCGTCGCGCACGACGGCCATGTGCACGTGCTCCTCGACGAAGGTTTTCAAGAGGTCGGCGGCGGTCATTTCGGGCGAAGTGAAATGGACGGGGCGGATGATGCCGCGGAGGCTTGGGTCGCTAGGATTGGTGCGTGCGCGGTAGATGAGTTCCTTGAAGTTGACGTAGCCGAGGACCTTGTCGTGATCACCGGCTTCGCAGATGGGGAATCGCGTGTGGGGATCGAAGTGGGCGGTGAGAATGGCCTCGGTCAAGGACTGCGTGGTGGAGAGAAAGGTGATTTGGTCGTGGGGGATCATGATCTCATGGACGGGCGTTTCCGACATGGCGGTTGCGCGCGTGATGATGCGTTCCTCGTGTGGGCCGATAAGATTGGAGACTCTGGCCATGTTCGCGAGGGCGGAGAGCTCGTCGAGGGTGCCTTTGGGATTGGACTTCTTTGCCCGGCCTTCAAAAGGCTTGTTGAGCCAGTGGACGAGGGTCACGACGGGGCGCATCACGCGAACCAGCGTGGCAAGGGGAAACCCTACGTAGCGCGCGAAGTCGGTGTTGTAGCGGACGCCGAGGGTTTTGGGGAGGATTTCCGTGAACTGAAGAATCATGAAGGAGAAGAGGAGCGAGAACGCCACAAGCCATTCCTTGCCGAACAAGGATTCGAACTGAGCACCCGCTACGGTTGCGCCGACGGTATGGGAAAGGGTGTTGATAATCAGAATGACGGCGATGGGCCTCTGGATCTGGGCCTTATGCTGCTGCCAGACCTTTGCCGCGGAGGGCGCCGACCGGCCTACTTCGGCGATTTGCGAAGGGGTGAGGCTGAGGAGGACAGCTTCGAGGAGGGAGCAGAGGGCGGAGATTGCCATGGCGAGAGAGACGCTGAAAATCAATACAGTCATCTTTCGTCCTTTCGGTTTTGTCCACGGACCATCATACGGGGAAACGGCGAAAAAATCAGTGATCGATTCGGGGGATACTTGGCATATACTGGTACGAGACACAGGGACAAGGGGTAGACCCGTGGACTTGCGCAGTGATACCGAGCTCATGATGTTGGTGAGCGGAGAGGATGAGTCCGCTTTCGCGGAGATCTATCGCCGTTACAATCGGCGATTGGTGAACTTCTTTTACGCGCTCACGCGGGATAGCCATGCGGCGGAAGACCTCTCGCACGAGACCTTTGCACGAATATGGCATTTCCGGCGGCGCTACGCCGCGACGGGGTCGTTTGCGTCCTATGTGTTTGCCTTTGCACGGTTCATTTGGTTGGAACGGCGCCGCGAGTTGGCCAAGTTGTGGAAACTGGGAACGCTCGAGCCGTTGGATGGAACGGATACCCTGCCCGGCGATCCCTCCCAGCGCCCGGACGAATGCGCGGCGCGCTCCGAAATGGACGAATACCTTTGGCAAGCGCTTGAGCAGCTTCCGGAAGAGCAGCGGACGGTGTTCGTGATGCGCGTCCTTCAGCGGATGTCTCTCGAAGACATCGCCAGCGCCATGAACTGTCCGGTGAATACGGTTCGTTCGCGGAAGCTGCTGGCGTTAAAGAAGATGCGCCTGTTATTGAAACGCGTTGCCGCGTTGTAGGGTATATTCGAGATAGTCGTGGGCATTTATATTCGTTTTGACATTCGTCATGGAGCAATCATGGTATGTGGTGCGCAGAGATTCGTGAAAGATTCCTAGATTATTTGGACGACGACGTCGGTTTTCGCGACCGGGTCGCCATCGAAGTGCATCTGAGGAGGTGCGTTGCGTGCCGGTGCGAGTTGGAGGCGTGGCGCACGACGATTGACGCATGCCGGGAGACGCTGCATCATCCGGAGCCCGTCGACCGTTTCGACAACTTGATGGATATGATCCACCGGCGCGAGGCGGGCGTCCGCATCTCGAAGCGAGTCCGCGTGAAACGCCCGCGCCTGGTGCTTTCGCGGCTTGCGGTGGCCGCCGCCGTGCTCTTGGGTGTCGCATCGAGTATGTCGCTCATGCGTCAAGCCAAGCGCTTCACGGAGGGCGTGCGAGAATCGACGGAGGTCGCCCATCT
>JBHEKO010000710.1:0-16905 GCA_041859475.1 Candidatus Hydrogenedentales bacterium | reverse complement strand
CAATGTCGCCCGTTTAGCCATGAGACTCCAGGCCGCGTAGGGAGGGGTTAGGTTATGCGTGACACGCCAGCGATGATCTGATTCGCTTTCCCGCGACTGCGAACGGTACGTCTTTGTAAGGTTCATGTGAAGAATCTCGCTTAAGGGCCGTAGCCAGGTTTGACTTCACAGCCTCATTGTACACCATTTGTCTCAGATATGTCTAATATAACTTTAAGAAATCGGTCCGCATTCCCGCGAAAGAAGGGGTGTTGCGACTCACGATTGGGCAGCGAAGACTAGCCAATCGTTGACAATATGCGTCAACCCTTTCAATAGCAACCACTTACAGACAAGACTCGACCAGACCCCAAAGATAGACAACAACTATACAAAGATGGTATAAAGAAGAAGATATGGAACAGCAGAATCGCCACCCTATCCAGATCGCGGCGGCCCGAACGGGTCTTTCGCCGCATGTTATCCGCATGTGGGAACGGCGCTACACGGCCGTGAATCCCTTTCGCACGCCCAGCAACCGGCGTCTGTACTCCGATGACGACATCGCGCGATTGCGACTGCTCTACCGGGCAACACAGTTGGGACGGAGCATCGGTCAGATTGCGGGCATGGGCGACGATGCGCTACGAGAATTGGTGGACGCGGATGAGCAGGGCGCCACGTTCGATTTGAGTAGATTCGCGCCTTCCCCCGCAAATCACAAGAATGCGGGCGAATTTGTCGAGTCGGGGATTCGGGCCATAGCGAGCATGAACGGCCCAGCGCTCGAGTACGAATTGGCGCGGGCGGAACTGGCGCTTCCGCAGGCGCAGTGCGTCGAGCGCGTTGTAGCTCCGCTCATTCAGGAAGTCGGAGACCGGTGGCGCACGGGCGCCCTGCGAATCGGTCACGAGCATTTGGCGTCGGACATCCTGCGCACCTTTCTCGCGTCGATGCGGCAAGGCCTGAGGGCATCCGCGGACGCACCGCGTCTGATTGCCGCCACGCTGACGGGACAACACCACGAACTTGGGATTCAGATGGCGGCGACGCTTGCAGCGATCGACGGGTGGCGGGTCACGTATTTGGGCCCGAACCTGCCCGCCGAGGAAATTGCCGCCGCCGCGGATGTCCTGAGTGCGCGGATTGTTGCGCTCAGTTTTGTTTACCCGCCCGACAATGCGCAGCTCCATCGCGAATTGAAGCGATTGCGGCAGTCTATGCCCCAGCTTACGCTTATTCTCGCTGGAGGAAGGGCGGCTGGCGCGTATGCGGATTCGCTTGACGAAGCCGGGGCATTGCGATTGTCGACGCTCGCCGAGTTTCGAAGCGAGCTGGAACGTCTTCGCGCCAAAATCTAGGTGCGCGGGGTCCACGGCAAAGTTCGTAATTCTCGTGATTCACGCTACTCACTGACACTATTTCACTCCCGCCGTGGTCATAGAGTCTGCTTGTGAATGTTTGTATTCTACGAGCGGAACTCTGCGCGCCGCATGGTGCGATGAATAAAGGGCGCGTTCAGACCGTCGATGCGTTGGGAGGTTTACAGAATGCTTGCTTTCGTATTCGTTTCGCTGGCCTTGAGTGCGGGCGTAGAACCCAAAGTGTATGCACTCGACGCCGGATTGGATGTTTGGGACGTGTCCATAGCCGACTTCAACGGGGACAAGCGTGGGGATATCGCGGCCATTTGCGCCGACCCGGTGTCGCGTCCGGTTAAGAAGCAGTTGGCGTTGTTTCTGGCAGATGAACAAGGGTCCTACCCGGCAAAGCCCACCTTGATCCAACAACTCGACCCGTTGGTTGGCGCTCTCTTCACCGCCGAAGTAAGCGGCGCGGCGCCCGTGGAGATTGCTGCCGTTTCGGCGGACGGCTGCAGAGCTTTCGGGCTGTCCGAAGGGAAGCTAAGCGTGGTTCGGGAGATTCCATTTGTGTCCCTCTATCCCAGCGGCTCGAAGCAACCCGCCTTTCTGGAGAAGGCCGCAATCGACCTGAACGGCGATGGGCTGGACGAATGGCTAGCCCCCATGCCGATGGGCTTCGACGTGCGCAATGCCGAAGGACTGCTGGCGTCGGTGCATTGCGACGTCGATTCCGGCGTGCGTACCGGCAGCGGTATGGAGATCACCAATAGATACCCTGCGTGCAAGGCCTTCGAGTTGCCTGGGCAACTGAACAAAGCGATTGCTTTCTTGAGCGATGAGAATGCCGATTTTGCATTCGGCGAAGGATGGGGCGAGACGAAACGCTTCAAGATCCCCATTAACTTGGACGACAAGTGGGACACCAGCGCCGACATGAACGACATCAACGGAGATGGTTTCCCCGACCTGATCGTCACGCAGACCCAGGGCACAATCAATCTCAGCGTATTGACCCAAGTCTACATTGCCACGGGTCCCATGGAATATCCGAATGAGCCCAATGCGCGCTTCGAATCGAAGGGATCGTTTGCGGCGCCCATCCTGAAGGACGTCAACGGCGACAAGAAGCTCGACGTGGTGTTCATCAACATTCCGTTCGGCGTGAAGTTCTTTGTGAACTACTTCGTGTTCAAGCAGGTGGGCGTCGATCTTCAGATCTATTTGTACAACGGAACGGGATTCGGAACGAAGCCCGACTACTCGACGAGCGTGTCCATCGCCGCACCCGACGGCAAGGAGCAAAATGCCTACGTATTGGGAGACTTCAACGGCGACGGCAACACCGACGCGGCGTTCGGGGCCGGCTCCGACAAACTGCTGCTTCACGCAGGAGGCGACGTGAAGTTCATCTCGCCGAAACCGTATGCCTCGATTACCGTACCCTCCTTTGGGGTAGCGCGCGCGTGCAAGTTGAACGACAATGCCGCCGAGGATATCGTGATCATTCACCCTGGAATCAAGAACAAGGAACGGATCGAGGTGTTGGTTTTCTAGGGGAGCGAGACAAACGATGTTCGCCCTATTTCGCCGCGTGGTCCGCGGCCTGACAACGTCCTGGCTCAATCAGCTTGATCCTAACTATCGAGAAGTCCCCATGAATGATTTGTCTTCGTTCGGCGATTTGGACGCGTGCATGGCCGCGTCGGAAGCGGCTCCGGTCTTCGTGTTTAAGCACAGCACCGCGTGTCCGATCTCCGCGGAAGCCTATCGCAACGTAGCACGCTATGTGGCCGGAGCGCCGCCGGAAGACCCGCAGGTGTGGATGGTAAAGGTGATCGAAAATCGTCCCGTCTCCAACAAGCTCGCCGAGATCCTGGGCATTCAACACAAGTCGCCTCAGCTTATCCTTGTCCACAATCGCGCGGCCCTTTGGTCCGCTTCGCATCATGGCATCTACGAGAAGCGCATCCGGGAGACCGTTGCGGAATACAGCCCGCGCAATCCGGCGGGTGAAGGATAGTGCGATGGCAAAGAAGACTGCGACTCCAGTCTCCGGCATAGGAAGCGTCCTGAAGGCGCTGACTGCGTTGCCCGCCAAGGGCCTCGCGACGAGCCAGCCGTTGGTGACCGCTGCGTTCCGGCTTCCTCTGATAAGTGTGGAAGCCCTGGTGGCGCTCGCCAAGGTGTATCGCGTATCGCAACGCGAGGTGTTGGCACTCGTGACGGACCAGTTGAGCGGATTGCGCGACAACAGCGACGCCATCAAATTGATCGAAGAACTGGCCGGGCAGGTCTCGTTGCGGAACGCAACCAAACGCACCCAGGCCCTGACGAAAGGCTCGCTTCAATTTCTCAATGACCTGTCCGAGAAGCTGGGCGTGCCGCGCGATGCGATTCTTGCGGGCTTCCTGAGCTTGGTAGGTGCCGACTTGGAATCGATTACCCATCGGCAGCGCAAGAGGGTGCAAGAGGCGCTTTCCATTGTCGAAGAACTGCGCTCGCGAGCCGAGTCGGCTGAGGCCGATCTCGTGAACGTACTCGGCGGAGAGCACCCCATATCCTGGCAGTCACTAAGTTCCGGAATCGTCGCGGTGCAGGACGAGTTGAAGAAAGAGCTTCACGCGTTGAATCGGACCGCCTCTCCCACGACACAAGCGCCGGTGAAGGCGGCCTCCTCCACCGAAGCGAAGAAGAAGCCGAAGCCCCGTGCCAAGCCTTCCGCGGGCAAGAAGAGTTCGCCGAAGAAGCCCGCCTCCAAGAAGGCGATCGCACGCAAGCGGACTTGAGTCTCTTCGGGCCTCTTCCCCACTCTCGCGATCGGCAAAAAGGCGAAGAAAGCATGGGGCCTGCACACTGGCAGACCCCACGCCCGAACGAAGTACAGTTGCTGTGTTACGCGGTGCCAGCTTCAGTCTCCGGCTCGGAATCGTCATCACGGCGTGTACCGCCAAGCCGCGGCACGAGCATGGGAACCCGCTTGCGGTACTCCGCGTAAGAATGCCCGTGCTCGCGTTCCAGGTCTCTTTCCTCGAAGCGAATGGCGATGAGGATGTAGGCCGTGGTCATCAGCGCAAACACCAGGTGCGCGGTGGTCATTGTCGGGGTGGCCCAGAAGGTCAGGAGCCATCCGACATAGAGGGGATGGCGGACGTGGCGGTAGGGGCCGGGCATCACGAATCCCAGCGGTTTGTATTCCTGGCCACGCAAGTACATCCACACCTGGCGCAGTCCGAAGAGATCGAAATGATTGATCAGGAACGTCGTGGCGAGGACGATGAGCCCGCCGCTCACGAAGAGCGCCTGCATCGCGAGTTTCCCGATCGGATCGTTGATTTCCCAGATCGTACCGCCCATAGGACTCCACTGCCAGAAGAGTAGAATCAGCGCGAGGCTCGAGAACAAGACGTACGTGCTTCGTTCCGCGACCTTGGGAACGATCTTGGTCCACATTTCTTTGAATCCCTTCCGGGCCATTACGCTGTGTTGTATCGCGAAAATCGCCAGAAGGGCCACGTTGATCAGGAGCGCCACTTCAAGAGAGTGCGTGGGGGCTGAATCGATCGATTTCGGGACCAGCACGTTGCCGATAAATCCCAAGGCATACAGAAAGGTCACGAAGAAGACCGCGTAGCACACCACGCCGTACGCGAACACCATCACCCTAGTCATATCCATCTTCCTTACGTTGGTTGAACATCGCCCAGAACAACCGGTCCACGACGGTGCGGACCTGTGCACCCACTTCGCACTCCAACTGCCTTCGCATCGCTTCCGCGTTCGCTTCATCCGGTTGTGCGGAGTCGCTATGCGCCGCCGGCAAGCATCCATCAGAATTTGCACTCATTGACTGGCCATGGTTCTCCGAATTCGACATCATTCACTCTCCTCGCCAGACCAGCCTTGCAGTGTCCGAATGATCGTTGCACCCGGCATGGAGAGCATTAAGCAGGATGCGGGCCAACATGTCGCAGAGCGCGTCAAGGCCTTGTACGTCAGTGATTTGGCGTCGAAGTGGAGGCCTTAGGCCTATGCGCGGCGGGTCGCGATTCGCGAAATCCCGCGATACGCGATCGCGAAATCTCGCGAGCGAAGCGTGCAGGGAATCGAACTACGATGCGCGCGAGATTCCCAGAGCTTTCATGCGCGAGGTCAACGTGGATGGACTCAGGCCAAGCATGCGCGCGGCCCCCTGCTCCCCGGCGATGCGCCAATTGCAGGTCTCCAATGCGCGAATGAGATTGTCGCACTCGTGTTGGCGAAGCTCATCGCTGGTCAAGACGCGCCCGTTGCCGGGCGAACGCGTGGTGGAGTCTGTTTGCCGGGCGTCTTCTCGTGGCGCGCCGAGTGCGCGCTCCAGGTTCAACCGTCCGTCGCGCGCTGTGATCACGGCGCGTTCGATGACATTCTGAAGCTCGCGCACGTTTCCGGGCCACGGATACTCCATCAGCGTACGTGCACAATCCGGTGTCAGAGGCGAAATTGTGCGACCGAGTTCTGTTGCCACACGTTGCGCGAAGGTTTCGGCCAACACGACGATGTCGTTGCCGCGGTCGCGGAGTGGTGGCGTGTAAATTGGGAAGACATTCAATCGATAGTAGAGGTCTTCGCGAAACTGGCCCGCCTTGATAGCTTCCTTCAGGTCACGGTTTGTGGCCGCGATGACGCGCACGTTGGCATGTCGCGTCACGGAACTTCCCACCGGCTCGAATTCGCCCTCCTGAAGCACGCGCAATAGCTTCGCCTGCAAATCCAGCGACAACTCCCCCACTTCGTCCAAGAAGATCGAGCCGCCATCCGCAAGCGCAAACCTGCCTTCGCGTTTTGAAGTGGCTCCCGTGAACGCGCCTTTCTCGTGGCCGAAGAACTCGCTTTCCATCAACATCGCCGGGATAGCCGCGCAGTTCACCTTGACGAGCGGGCGGTCCTTCCGTCGGCTCGCGTCGTGAATCGCCCTGGCGATCAACTCCTTGCCGGTCCCGGTCTCGCCGAAGATAAGGACTGATGCCTCCGTCTCGGCCACCTGCGAGATTTCCTCCAATACGCGAAGCATTGGCGCACTTTTGCCGAGTATGCCGTCGAAATGGCGGACTTCCCGCAACTGCTCTCTGAGATACTCGGTTTCAACGCGCAGCGATTGGATCTTGCGCTCTGCTTCAATGCGGTCGTTGACGTTACGTAGAATGAGCACGTGGAACGGCTGTGCGTGAATTCGATAGGTCGACAGGGTCACCTCGGCCGAAAAACGCTCTCCGTCGCACCGTTTCGCGGTGAGCACCCCGGGAATCCAGACGTACTGCTCACCCTGCGGTCTTCGCGAGACATCCTCGATAAGCTGCGTCAAACGCTTCAAATCATCCTCGGAAAGACAGTCCCCGAAACAGCGCCCGGCAAGGTAAGAGGATGGAGCGCCAAGGATCTTCTCCGCCGCCGGATTCACGACCGTGATCTTCAGCGACTCATCGATCTCGATGATGGCATCCATCGCGCTGTCGATGATGCAGCCGAGCTTCTGTTCTCGTTCGGCCAACGCTTGCTCGGCCCGCAGGCGTTGCAGCTCCGCCGAGGCCCGTGCCGCGAAGATGCGGATGATCGCGAACGCGCGCGGGTCCTCCGGCATGGGGCGAAGGTCCAAGACCGCCAAGTGCCCGATCACCTTGCCATGCGGGTCTTTCAGTGGCACCCCCAAATAACTGACCGCCCCCAGCACCTCAATCTCGGTGTGGTCGGGATACAGCGCAAGTATATTGTCGGGATAGTGCACGAGCCTCGCGCCGTCCACGACTTGCTGGCAAGGCGTGCCGTCTATTCCCTTTTCCCAGTCGGGAATCCAGGTGTTGCCCATCCAGAACGCCAAAGCCCGCAGGCTCCGCTTCTCCTCCAAGTACTCGGTAACCCAAGCCCCGTGAGTGTCCAATGCGTCCGCGAGGTTCTTCACGAGGGAGGAAAAGAACTTCTCGCCGGTTTCGGTTGCGGTTCCTTCCACGATACTGCGTAGTGCTGCATATTCATCGGGAAGGCGCAAAGGCGTTCTGACAGGGTTGGTCATAGCTCTCGACCCGTTTTGTGTCTGGACAGCGATGCTCTCAGGCGCGTCCGCCTGTCACTAAGTCTAACACACCGTTTGGGCTGGAGTTCACCCGTGCAAGATGCGCGAGGCAGGGCGGTTTCGCCGAATGCGCCTTTTCGCGTCTTCCCAGGGACATCGGTTGCCCTGCGGACGTTTCGGCAAGACATCCCTTCCTACGCGAACCAAAGGCTAGGGGATGGAAATTGGGGCAGGCGAACTTGCAGAGTTTAGCGTTTTGCGCATATTGGCGATTGACAAACAAGCAAACTTCATTTAGACTTCCGTTTGTGCAAGAAAATCACACGATTCGAGTGTTAACGCGTCTGGCTAGCGTGCTGACGATGGAATTCCTGGTGAAATTGAGGTAGGCGACAGTCGGGGAAGGCTGTCAAACACGGTGGGCGTAGTATGCTTATCGAATTTCGTGTTTCCAATTTCCGTTCGTTCAAGGGCGAACAAGTCTTCAGTCTGGTGGCGAGCAAGGACTCCTCGTGCCCTGGGAACCTGATTCCCTGCGAGAAATTCAACCTTCTCAAGGGGGCGGTCATCTACGGACCCAACGCCTCGGGCAAGAGTAATCTCGTCAAGGCAATCTCGTTCATGGACTGGTTTATCCGGAACTCCGCCACCAGGATGAACCAAGGCGACAAGATTGATGACATCATTCCGTTCCGTCTTGCACTGGAATCGAAAACCCAGCCGTCGCTCTTCGAGATCACGATGCTGGTGAAAGGCGTGCGCTACGAGTACGGGTTTACCGCCACGACCGACCGCGTGTTCGACGAATGGCTGGTGGCGTGCCCGCCCGACGGCAGACGCCAGCGGTGGCTCGAACGCCAATGCAATGTCGAGACGGGACAAACGTCGTGGGCATTCCGTGGTCCGCTGAAATCGGTCAAGAAAATCTTGCACGAGCGCACGCGCGACAACGGCCTGGCCCTTTCTCGCGGCGCGGAACTCAACATCAAGTTGCTCAGCGATTTGTTCATGTGGATTCGCGAAAAGCTGTGGGTGTTCGATCTGTCGAATCGCCCCGTCGCGCTGATGCACAAGACCGCCGAGCGCTTTAAGCACGACCATATCTTCCGTGAACGCGTCATCGAGTTGGTGCGCCAAGCGGACTTCGGCATCGAGCGCATCACCGTCGGCGACGATTTCATCCGTCCGCAGGATCTCCCTGAGAAGTTGAAGTCGCTGCTGTCCGAGAAGGCCATGCGCGACATGGTATCGTCGAGCTTCAACGTGCACACGATCCACAAGGTGCACGGCACGGAACTTGAGGAGCGCTTCGATTTCGAGAAGGACGAGTCGAATGGCACGCAGCGGTTCTTTGCATTTGCGGGGCCGTTCCTGGATGCACTCAGCCGCGGCGTCGTGATGATCGTCGATGAACTCGAAAGCAACATGCACCCGCTGTTGACGCGCAAGCTGGTCGAGCTGTTCCAAAGTCCCGAGGCGAACCGGCGCGGGGCACAGCTCATTCTCGCGACGCACGACAGCACGCTCATGGAGCCGACGCTGTTCCGCCGCGATCAGATTTGGCTTGTGGAGAAGAACGAGAAGGGCGCTTCGGAGATCTTCTCGCTCTACGACTTCAAGGCCAAAGACCGGCCGCGCAGCACGGAGGCGTTCCAGAAGCACTACATGTCGGGCCGCTACGGCGGCGTGCCGAGTTTTGGACCGATTTTCGAGAATTTGGAGATCAACTGAGTTTCATTGACGACACGGCGAAATTGGTTGGACGCCGCTTGCTGGAGTCCTGTATAGTAGAGTCTGGCGAATGTTGCAGGGACGCTCTCATGTGTGGGCGTTGTTAATTGCGTAAGACCAATCGGAGGACCTTGTATGAAGGCCGTCTGTAAGACCCTTGCTCTGGGATTTGCGGTGATGATGCTGGCAACCGCGCCGGCCCTCGCAAAGGAAGCGAAATCGTGCTGTAAGCAGAACACGTGCAGCAAGTGCTGCAAGAAGAAGTGCAAGACCACCGAATGGCAGTCGCCGGAAAACGTGCATTGGGCGAACCGTCTCGTTGCCTACGGGAATTATCTCAAGGTCGACAAGGCGGAGACTCCCGCACCAGTCGCTGCCCCTGAGCCGCGCGTCGCGCCGAAGTTCGAGCCGGTCTACTTCGATCTCGACAAGTCCGATCTCAAGCCCGAAGCAGTAGCCACCTTGACTCAGGCCGTGGCGTATCTCAAGCAGTACGGCGGCGATAAAGTCCACATCGAGGGCAATTGCTGCGACCTCGCCCCGAACGACTACAACGTGAAGCTTGGCCAGCGCCGAGCGGACGCCGTGAAGAATTTCCTTGTCGAGAATGGGATTCAAGCCGAGCGCATCTGCACCGAATCCAACGGCGAAGAAAAGCCGGTGTACGGTACGGACCAGCGCGAAAAGAACCGTCGCGCGGATGTGATTGTCTGCGTGGTCGTGCAGTAAGCGCAGTCACAGAGAACGTATTCAATCGGGGGCGGCACAAGTCGCCCCCGATTTCTATTCCTCGATGTTCGGCTCGTCTTGCGCGCTAGCCGATTCGTCCGTATCCACCTTGCGCCGATTCCGCACCGCCTCTCGAAGGACATACTCCACCTGCGCGTTCAGGCTACGCAGATCGTCCTTTGCCCAGCGGTTCAACTCATCGACCAACTGGGGAGGCAATCGCAGCAACAATGACTTGCGTTCGGTCAAAACGAGCGCTCCCTTGCTCAGCTATACAGCGTGCCGGTGTTGACGATCGGCTGCGCGGGCTGATGCGCGCATAACACGACCAGCAGGTTGCTGACCATGGAGGCCTTTCGCTCTTCATCGAGCTGGATCTTGCCGTAGGCTTCCAGCTTCTCGAGCGCCATCTCTACCATCCCCACGGCCCCTTCCACGATCCGCGACCGCGCGGCGACCACGGCATCGGCCTGTTGGCGCTGCAACATGGCCCCGGCGATCTCGGGCGAGTAGGCCAGGTGATTCAATCGCGCCTCTTCGATGTTAACCCCAGCCTTGCTGACGCGCTCCTGCACTTCCCGCTTCAGGGCTTCGCTGATTTCGTCGGTGCTCCCTCGTAGCGACAACGTGTCGTTCTCGAACGTGTCGTAGGGGTATGACATCGCGAGATGCCGGAGCGCGGCCTCGCTCTGCACCGAGACGAATTCGTCGAAGTGGTCCACGTCGAAAACGGCCTTCGCCGAGTCCTCCACGCGCCAAACCACCACCGCGGAGATGTCGATGGGATTGCCGCGCAGGTCGTTGACTTTGGTGGTGCCTCCGTTGAAATTGCGCCAACGAAGAGAGACCTTCATCTTTCTGTAGAGGGGATTCGCCCACTTGAAGCCCTGGGTGCGCACCGATCCTTTGTACTTCCCGAACAGGACGAGCACGGCGGCCTCGTTTGGCTGAAGCGTGAAGAAGCCCGAGACCAGGAAGGTCCAAAGCCCCAGTGCCAAGGCCAAGACGAAAATCACGACGATCATCTCGGACATCACGGCAAAAATCAGCGCCGCGAGCAGGAGCAGTCCAACTACAATGGAAATGCCCAGGGCCGGCCAGCCGTTCGCGACAGACGCTTCTCGTTCGTTGGTAACCATCTTCGCCTCCTTCTATCATTAAGATATCATAATGATATCATTATACACTAAGGTTGTCAATAGGGAGATTTCGTGAGGGGACTGAGAATTGAAGAAACGGGACTCATGCGACCAGTAGGACCGATAAGTCTCATAGGAACCATAACACACGACCGAGCAATACCACTGAAAGCGCCGCTGGGTTTTACGAATCTTTTACAAGTCCCTCACGTTGATCTGACCACTCCCCGCGCGGTGGCACGTAGGATGGCGTCAGAGAAGGCCGAACCCAACCGCCCGCGCATTCCATTCGGAATTCCTTCCGTTTGGTATTATCGTGTGGCACGAGGAGATCATCATGAGCCCCATGACTCGATTCGCGGTGAGATTGATTTCGAGGGTCACACTGGCCGTCGCCTTACTGGGCGCGGTTGCGTGGGCCGAGCCGGTGACGGTTTCGCTGGACCTTGCCAATCCCGTCCTGCTCGCGAACCAGAAGGCGACGACGTATGTTCGCATCTCGTTGACCGGGGCGGAGGCCGCGGACACGGAACATCGAGCGCCGGTCAACGTGGCATTCGTCATCGACAAATCGGGGTCGATGCAGGGCGAGAAAATTGCGCGGGCGAAAGACGCACTGCGCATGGCCGTCGGCAAGCTGCGCGACGACGACATCGTCTCGATTGTGGCCTACGACACGAACGTCCGCGTCCTTGTGCCCGCGACGAAGCTCAGCGACAGGCAGCAGGTGTACGCGGCGATTGCCCAAATTGAAGCGGCGGAGTCGACCGCGCTGTTCGCGGGCGTCAGCAAGGGGGCGGCGGAACTTCGCAAGTTCCTCGACAAGGACCGGGTGAATCGCATCGTGTTGCTGTCCGACGGGCTTGCCAACGTGGGGCCAAGCTCGTCCGGCGATTTGGCGGAATTGGGTACTTCGTTGGGGCGCGAGGGCATCGCTGTGACCACCATCGGACTGGGCCTCGACTACAACGAGGACCTGATGACGAAGCTTGCGCAGAAGAGCGATGGCAACCACATGTTCGCGGAGAATGCCGCCGATCTGGAGCAGGCGTTCATGCGCGAGTTCGGCGACGTGTTGACGGTCGTCGCGCAAGAAGTGAAGACGACCATTCGCTGCGCGGAAGGCGTGCGGCCCGTGCGCATGCTGGGGCGTGAAGCGGACATCGTCGGGCAGAACATCTCGTTTACGTTGAACCAACTGTACGGCGGGCAAACCAAGTACGCCATCGTGGAAGTCGAGGTGCCCGAGAGCAATGCAGCCACGCAGCGCGGCGCGTCGAACGAAATCGCGAGCGCGGTGGTCAAGTATTGGGACTTGGCGAATAAGTCGCAACACGAGTATCCACGTACTGTGTCGGCGACATTCACGGACTCTCCCGAAGAAGTCGAAAAGAACGTCAACACCGATGTGATGACCGCCGCAATCTACCAAATCGGAGTCGAGCGCAATATCATGGCGATGCAACTGCGCGATGAAGGCAAAGTCGAAGAAGCGCGCCAGGTCTTTTACGGCAATATTGTCTATCTGGAGCGGAATGCCGACCTTTATGGAGACGTCAGGTTGAAGGAAGAGGCCATGCGGAACAGTTCCAATGCGGCCAATGTGGCGACCCCGTTCTGGGGACTCGAGCGCAAGAAGATGAAAGCGGATCAATTTCAAGGCATCAATCAGCAGAAGATTCGGTAGTCTGAGCGAGGGTTTGTGAGACCGAGACTAGCCGTCATTTACTTCCTAATTGTAGTCGCGCCTCTGGCCGCGGTGGCGTGGTTGGGGGTCGTTGTGTCGCGCAACGAAGCGGCAATGGTCCGTGTGCGGTTCCATGAATTGATGGCCGGCCGCCTTAACGACATCGCGACACAAATCTCCGAGTTACTGGAACAGCGCGAGCGGGACTTCATGGGGCAAGGGCCGTGGGACACCTTGCCCCCCGAGCAATTGCGCGAGCGGGCGCGTTCGTCGGGAATCGTGCGGCAGTACTTCGTACTCGATCCTCGGGGTGAGCTGCTCTATCCGTCGCCAGCGGAAACGCTGACGAAGGACGAGGAGGACTTTCTCGCGCGCACACGCACTATTTGGGAACGAGGTGAAATCCCCGGACCCGAAACCGAAGCGGATGCGCAGAGCGCCGCCCAGGAGAAAAGCATCATCCCGATTACGTCCTTCAAGAAGGCCGCGCCGTTGCCTTCCACGACGAAGGGCTGGCACTCGGGTTATTGGGGCAGCGGGATTCAGTTGCTGTTCTGGTGGCGGGAAGCGTCCGGGTACATCGTCGGCGCGGAACTCAACGAAGTTCGGCTCATGGCCGATATCGTGGGGCTACTCCCCGAAGCATCCGCGTTGCCGGATGGGCGAATCGAATTGCACGACTCCAAGGGCGCCGTGATCTATCAATGGGGCGGTTACTTGGGAGACGATGGGGCACGCGCCCCGGTGCAGCTCGCGCTTGCGGCCCCGCTCGGCTCGTGGAATTTGAGGTATGTCGTGCCGGACCAGGCACACGGCCAAAGCGTGTGGTTCAACCTCGCGGCGGGTATCGGCGTCTTGGCCATCGCATTCGTCGGTCTCGCCGTGTATTTCTATCGCGAGAACACGCGCGCCATGCGCGAGGCGCAACAGCGCGTGACTTTCGTGAACCAGGTGTCGCACGAATTGAAGACCCCGCTAACCAATATCCGCATGTACGCGGAAGTGCTCGAAGACGATCTCTCGGGGGCCGACGAATCTGTCCGTCAGCGCCTGAAGGTGATTGTCTCGGAGAGCCAGCGACTGAGCCGCATGATCGGAAACGTATTGACCTTCAGCCGCAACGAACGCCAGCTTCTGAAGCTGCACCCATCGCAGGGCAACGCAGACGAAGTGGTGCGTGCGTTGACGGCACATTTCGAAGCGCCTCTTGGTGCTCGCGGCATCCGAATTGCCTTCGAAGCCGAGGCGTGTCCCGAATCCCTCTTTGACCGCGACGCCCTCGAACAAATCATCGGCAACCTGTTGAGCAACGTCGAAAAGTACGCGGTGGGTGGAGACGAGGTACGTGTGTCCTGCAAGCACGACGGGGAGAACATCGTCGTCGAAGTCGCGGACAACGGCCCGGGAATTCCCGCGACACATCGCGAGCGGATCTTCAAGCCGTTCTATCGCGTGAGCGACAAGGTGAACGACGGCGTCGCGGGCACCGGCCTCGGATTGACCATCGCGCGCGAACTTGCGCGGTTGCACGGCGGAGACGTGACGCTCGAACCTTCGGAACACGGCGCTCTATTCCGCGTAACGCTACACGCGCCGCCACGAACCACGGAACAACCATCATGAAGGTACTCATCGCCGAAGACGATCCCCACACCCGCGAAGGTCTCGCGGAGGTGCTGCAACGCGAGGGCTATGACACCGTCTGTGCGGCCAACGGAGCCGAAGCGCTCGACCTCTTCGCCCGCGAAAGACCCGATTTCGTGTGCCTCGACATCATGATGCCCGGAACGGACGGCTACGCGGTGTGCCGGGAAATCCGGCGCGGCACGACGCACGTCCCTATCGTGTTCATCAGCGCGAAGTCCGAGGAGATGGACAAGGTGGTCGGCCTCGAGCTCGGCGCGGACGACTTCATCATGAAGCCCTTCGGGGTGCGCGAAGTCATCGCGCGGATTCGGGCAGTCACCCGGCGCTGCCTTGCCGCCGGAGGTCGCGACACGGCGCGCGAGAGATTTGTGCTGCTGGACATCGAGGTATTCCCCTCGGAACTGCGCGCGCGCCGTGGCGACGAGACCATCGACCTCAGCCTCCGCGACGTGAAGATCCTGCAGCTCCTGCATCGAAAGACGGGGCAAGTCGTCACCCGCAACGAGTTCTTCGACGAATGCTGGGGAATCGACTATCTCCCCAACAGCCGCACACTCGACCAACACATTTCCCAATTGCGCAAACGCATTGAGCACGATCCGCAGAATCCGGCAATTGTCCGCACCGTGCACGGGGTGGGCTATCGCTATGAGGGATGACGTGCGCGGAACAACAACGTGTCACGCTTGATTGCATTCTTCGTAGACAACTTCCCCTCGGCGTACGAGCTGTCGACGCGTGGCCCATTGTGGCTGGCCTATGCCTTCGGTAGCCTTGCCTTGGCGGGACACCTCAAACGTACGCGAGGCTGGCAAACGCCGTACACGCGCAAAACCTTCCACTTCCTCACCTTCACCATGGCCGCGGCGCTCCAATGGCACTCCGGCACGCGGGCGGTTTGCCTATTCGGGGCGATGACTTCGCTCGCCATCTTCTATGCCGTGTGGCGCGGCGATGGCCACCTCCTTTACGAAGCGATTGCCCGAGAGCGGGATGCGCCGCACCGCACGCATTTCATTCTTGTGCCCTACCTGGCGACATTGGCCGGGGGAATAGTCTCGTCGGTACTCTTCGGCCATGCCGCGTTCGCGGGGTTCCTCGTGACCGGCATGGGCGATGCCGTGGGTGAACCCATCGGCGCGCGGTTTGGCCGCCACCGCTACCGCGTACCGTCGCTGCGAAGCGTGCCGAGCACGCGCAGTATCGAGGGATCGATGGCCGTTTTCGCCGTGTCGGCGGTCGCCATTGGAATCGCGCTGACGGGTCCGTTGCAGACCCCCGTGTCGCTTCCGATCTGTGCGCATGTCTTCGGAATGGCGCTCGCGTGCGCCCTCCTTGAGGCCGTCTCCCCGCACGGTTGGGACAATGCGACCCTCCAGATCGCCCCGTCATTTCTCGTCTATCTCACGCTTTCATAAGTCCTGCGATTACCAGTGTTTGCGTGCCGTTGGGTTCATCTCGCCGCCAGGCTCTTCGCGGCCCCGCAAGAAACATACTGCATACTCGCGGGTATTAAGAGACAGGAAGTAAATTGCCCCTTGAAACGGACGCAAATCCGCTGCGGGAAGAATACGTCTCAAGGGCACGGGGAAAATCACGCTGATTCACATACACCGCGCCAGTAGGGGCTGTGTTGCATCCTGCTCCAGCGGCCGGAGATTGACCATGAAGTTGCCTCTGCGCGTGGCCAAACCACGCTGCTTTCTTTCCATGACGAAGATTGCCGTATTGGTGACCGTGTGCCTCTTGGCGTTCAGTTGCCCCGAGCCGATCACCGGCGAGCGGCGCGGCTATCTCATCCGGGACGGCATCGAACGAACCTATCGGCTCTTCACGCCGATCACAACACCCAACGGCTGGCCTGTTCCTCTCGTGGTTGTGCTGCACGGCGGAGGCAGCTCAGGAGTGCAAGCCGCGCTTTACTCCCGCTTCGATGCATTGGCGAGAGACGAGCGGTTTGTCGTCGTGTACCCGGATGCCTACGAAAGGCACTGGAACGATGGCAGGCTCGGCACGTCCTTTCCCGCGCACGAGGCAAACATCGACGACGTCGGCTTCATCGTCGCCCTCACCCTGAAGATTCGCCGGGAACACACCATCGACGCCTCGCGCATCTACGTGACCGGCATGTCCAATGGCGGCATGATGACCTATCGCCTCGCGTGCGAAGTGCCCTTCCTTTTTGCCGCCGCGGCGCCCGTCATCGCCAACCTCCCGGAAGACCTGGAGCCCGGCTGCGATTCCACGACCCCCATCCCCATGCTCATCGTCAACGGCGAAGCGGACCCGATCATGCCGTGGAACGGCGGCGAGATTGGGCCGTCGCTTCCCGAGGAACTGCCGCAGCAATTCCGCGGCCGCGTGCTTTCCGCCGAAGACACCGCCCTCTTTTGGGCCGCGCGCAACCAGTGCCAGACGGTCATCGACAAAACGTTTCTGCCCGATGTGGGCCTCTACGACGGCACGCGCGTATGGGTAAAATCCTATACGGACGGCACGAAAGGAGCCGACGTCCTGCTCTACGGCGTCGAAGGCGGAGGCCACACCTGGCCCGGCAGCTTTCAATACTTGCCCGAATTCGCC
>JBHEKO010000492.1:0-3878 GCA_041859475.1 Candidatus Hydrogenedentales bacterium | reverse complement strand
ACTCCTTCGAGCCGCTTCCCATCGGCGGACTGGAGGGTGATGTCGCGCACTTCGACATTGACAAGATATTTGCCGAGACGCTGGATCACCACGGCATCGGGCTTTGGGGCGCCCGAGATGGCATCGTAGGTGGTGGCCCCGGCGCGCACCTGAAACGAGAGCGGGCTTAAGGGGAGCGGGTCAAGGATCGTGCCGTTGTCCTGCTGGGATGCCTGCTCCGCGAGATTTGGGGCCGCAATGCTTCCCGACTTTTCGACACGCGCCTTCGAAGCATTCACGAGCAACGCGTAGTGCCTGCCTTGAACCGCGAACACGATATCGCCGTTCGCATCCCTTCCCCGCCAGCCATAGGGGTAATAGCCGAAGACATAGTCGTCGGCGTGCGCGGCGATCAGGGCTTCGGGAGGGGGCGCCGCAGGTGGAAAGAGCTGAAACAGAACGGCGGCGGTGAAAACGGCGACCGTGAGCACGGCCATAAACAGAGGAGGAATTTTGCCCATCGAGACAACCACTCCGCAGTCTGGTGAGGGTACACGCTTGAAACCATGCGGAGTGTAGCATACGCGTTTCGAAGAGGATGCCTGCCCGCTTCACCCGAGGCGGTACCTCAACCTGCCGGATCGCACCGGGATATAGGTCGAATCAATACGCCTCGGCAACCGAGTGGAGCACCAGAAGCATTGCAAACAAGAGGATAAAGATGAGCAGGTGCCGGGCGGTCACGCCAGCCATCATTGCCAGTCTCCTTACGCGGTACGGTCCAGGCGAAGGGACCCGTGCGGGGTTCCTTCGTCCTACCAGACGACCATCGCCGTCTGTGTATTCATCTATCCGCGAATGACCTGTCAAGTTCCCGGCAGGCGCGAAATCGTTCCGGGAACGACCGGTTGGCCGGTTTCGGCAGAGGCGACCGCCGCGAAACAGAGGGCAAGACTGCGCAGATTGTGGCGCGCGCCGTTGTAGGGCTCGCGATTCTCTTCGATGGCACACAGCAGTTCGGCCATGGTCCCGTGGAATCCATTCGCAAACCAGTCGCCTTCGAGCACGGGCGTTGCCACGCCGTCGGCGGTCTGCAATTGAACCGTCTGCGAATTCATGTCCGGACCGGAACTGACGAGCACGCCCTTCGTGCCGGAGATGACGCTTCGGTCCTCCGCGCCGTGGCGCGTGTCCGCGTCGAACGACAGCGACGCCAACGCACCGTCGTATTCAATTTGGACCTGGGCCAACAAGTAGGGCTTGGCGCGCTGCGCGGGCGAGTGTGCCGTGGACGCGTACACGCGGCGCGGTTCGCGGTCGCCCATGAAGCACGTCGTGATGTCGAACCAGTGGATGGCAAAATCGTAGAGAATCAGATGTTTCACCTCATTGAACGTCGTGTCGGCTGTCCAGTTGTGGTCCCACCGGAGCGCGAGATGGATCGCGGTCACGTCGCCGATCAAACCGGCGGCGACTGCTTGCCGCATGTAGCTGAAGTGCGGCGCCCAACGCCCGTTTTGATTGACCGCGAGTCTGCGCCCGCAGTGGTCCGCCAAGTCGGCGAGCCTCCTCCCCTCGTCGAGATCCGTCACAAACGGTTTTTGACTGAGCACGTGTTTGCCCGCGCGCAATGCTGCTTCGACGATTGCCACGCGCTCGGAGGGGTGCGTAGCCACGTCGACAACGTCGATATCCTCGCGGGACAGCACGTCGCGATAGTCCGTGGCGACTGTCGAGTCCGGGCAGAACTCGCTTCGCAATTCCTCGGTTCGTGCGGCGACGACGTCGCACAGCGCCGATACGCGATAGCCTGCCTTCCGATACGTACGCAGGTGATACGGGGCAATCCCGCCGCAGCCAATCAATCCGATATTGGGCCGGTAGTTCATCGGGTCGCGCGGCAAGTACGGCAACTCAGGCGCGGGGATAACAGGCACGTCTTGCGGGGCGCGGCATTCTCGGTCGTTCGACATATCCGTCACTCCACCAGCGGAACGGTGCGCTTCTCGTGGGCGCTCAACACGGCGCTATCCACAAGTTGCTGGCCGATGCGAGACACCGCGGGCGACAGCGGCCCGTCGAGTTCCTGCCCGTTTTCGATGCAGTGGACGACGGTTTGGATGGGATTCTGAAACGGCGGCGCCAGACTGTCCACGCTAACATCGCGGCCTTCCGGGCAGTCGGCCCGTTGCAGCCGGATCGTGTTGTCGTAATCGTAGCTGCCAATGGTCCCCTCGGTGCCCACGATGACGAAACCGCACTTGGGTTGCGGCTGCTGCGTCCACGGGTCCGTGAAGGTCCCCCACCGCGTCTCGAACTTCGACAAGCCGTGGGCATACCGCGCGACGGTAACGCTGTGCTCGTCGACTTCCAGGCCTTTCGGCTGGTCCACGACGCAGGTAACCTCGAAAGGCTTGCGGCCACCCTGGAACCAGGTGCCCAGGGTGACGCCGTACCCCAGGTAGTCCAGCAACGATCCGCCGCCATGGCCCTTCTTATAGAACCACGTCGTTGGCTTCTGCCGCGCGACTTCCTCGGCGCTGACTTCGACCTTGTCGGCAACGTGCCAGAGCGGACCGCGGTTGCCGTTGTAGTAGTGGACCTCGATCACCTCGCCGATAACGCCTTCGTCGATCAGGCGTTTCGTCGTGCGGTGCGACGGACGCCACACCATCGGCCAATTGATCGCCAACATCTTTCCCGTAGGCGCCATTGCCGCGACCATCCGGTCCGCTTCGGCCAGCGATGCCGCGAAGGGTTTCTCGATGATGACGTGCACGCCGAACGGCGCGATCTTCTCCGTCCATTCGCCGTGCCGCGCCGTCGCCGGACACAGCAGCACGAGGTCCGGCTTCGTTTTCTCGATGCACGCGCGGTAATCGGTAAAGACACGGTCGGCGGGGATGCTCAGACTCTGGATCGTATGCTGCATGCGTTCCTTCTGCTCGTGGCAGATGCCGACGATCTCGCACTGAGGATGCGCACTGGCCATCCGTAGGTTGTCGCCCATGTGCATGTGATCGAAGTTGATGCCCGCAATTCGCCATCGTTTCATGGTGGTTTCCTCGGGTCGTTTGTTTTGGGGTCAAGGGAGCGATTGTAGAGGAATTTGGGAAAAGGACCAAAGGGACCTCAAGGACCAAAACGACAAGAAGGACCTGGGCGACTTATAGAACCCATGCAAGGCCAACTCAGACTACGCCCTCGGAACGCAGCTTCTCGCACGCCGCGCGGTCATACCCCAACTGCGCAAGCACCTCCTCCGTGTGTTCGCCCAACTTCGGCGGGGGCCTGCGAATGCTACCGGGAGTTGCCGAGAGCTTAATCGGAATCCCCAACTGATGGATCTCGCCTTCCGTGGGGTGCTGCGTGGTTGTGAACATTTGCCGGTACTGGATGTGCGGGTCGTTCATCGCCTCTTCGATGGTATACGAAGGCCCGACGCAGACGTTCTTTCCGGCGAAGAACGAGAACCATTCCGCGCGGCTCTTCGTTTTGAACACCGCGCTCAGATCATCGAAGATCGCCGGGGCCTGCTCCATCGAGAACTGCTCGGCCACATACTGCGGGCGGTCCAGCGCGTGACATAGGTTCGCCCAGAAATGCGGTTCGAGACAGCCCACCGTGATGTTTCCATCCGCGGCGGGATAGGCCGCATAGCACGGGAACTGGCCCAGCAACACATGCTCGCCGCCGCGCGGGCTTTTGCCGAATCCGAACTGCCACGCCGCGAACAGCGACAGCCAATACACGACGCCGTCGGTCATGGAGATATCGATGAATTGCCCCTTGCCCAAGACCCGCCGTGCATGCAAGGCCGCGAGGATGCCGATCACGGCCATCTGCGCGCCGCCGCCGATGTCGGCCACGGTGAGGCCCGGTGGCAGCGGCGTCTCGCC
>JBHEKO010000202.1:0-3008 GCA_041859475.1 Candidatus Hydrogenedentales bacterium | reverse complement strand
TTCCGAATTGACCGTCTCGATCTTCCACCCCTCGGGCACGGACCCTATAGCATCCTTCTCGAAATCGAGCGCGACAGTGACCGCTTCGCCTGCCGCGAAACACACGAGTAGTCCGGCGAACAGCGCAATCGCCCCCGTTCGAACCATCAGCGTTTTCATTCCGAATCCCCCTGTTGCCTACAGGGCGGCCAACGCCGCCCACCTGGAATAAATGCAGAATGGCAAACCGGGCGATCACACTTGTCGTGATCGCCCGGTTACGCGTGAGGGACAATTCGCATCACACGGGGCGCGCCGCGCTTCGTAGCCTTATCGCGTAAGCTCCAGCACTGGCCAGTAACACGCCAAGAAGCGCAAGTGTCCAGCCGCTTTCTACCGGAACGCCTTCGGGAATATCGTTGTTGTAATGGACGATGACCCGGACTTGGTCCAGAGAGAGCGAATGCGCGACCGTGTCGTTGTTCGTTACGCCGATGATCGCGCCGAACCCACTGGCTCCGCCTTGGTTGACCATCGCAGGGGTCAGAGCACCGGGGGACAATCCCCACAAGTCGCCTTCTCCGCCGAACACCTCGGTGGCCGACTTGGAAGCACTGGTTCGAAATGCGGTAATGGACGCGCCGCCGTAACCCAACGCGACGGAGATAACCGGATTGCTGACATCGGCGGAATCGTTTTCGACGATGACCTCAACCCCGGTGATAGTAGCGCTTAAGGGAAGCGAGTATCCCAAAGATCCGATGAACTGATCGTCCGCGGATGCGCCTGCTGCAAGCGAAACTTGGGCGCGCGAATCGTCGCTGGCCGCGATAGCGGACGTGTCGAATGCGGACCAATGGACATCGCGCGATTGGTGCGTGGCTGTCATGATCGCAGTTCCCTGCGCGCCGATGGGAGCCCGGTAATAAACCTTGAGCGCAACATAGTCGATTTCAAAGGGTCCCACTTCGGCGCCGTATGGGTCGCCCACTTCAAGACGGACCTTGAAGTCCGGACGGTTGATTTCTTCGGCGGTATAGAACGGCGAAATATTCGGCATGGGCAATTCGCAAGGTCCGCCGAACGTGGTTGTCTCGAAGGAGGTGGGCCAGACGGAAGTGAGGCCCAGTGATGCCCAAACATTGTTCCATGTAACGACACTTGCCAGCAGCGTCGTGTTTAATGCGCCGGCCGGCCCTTTGCGAGTAACCTGGAGTTCCATCCCCTCGATCGCCGAACCCGTAGGAATCGAAAAACCAAAGTCGCTCGCAGTCAGATAGCCATATGTATGCGAGGCATCCATCGTCAATGCTGCGGCGGTTCCTCCAAGAGCCATGGCTCCCTCGGGAGTCGTAAATGCCGCAGCGCCCGGTTGTGGAGCACTTCCAACGATTGCGCCGGGGCTTCGCGCGCCTTGCGACGAAACCAGGGTCCCGTGGGCATCCGAGTAATATGCGGTCAACGTGACGTCGTCGAGGGTGAACGTTCCGCCCGTGGAAGTGGTGTAGACCTTGATGAACAAACGGAACTGCGAATTGTTCACGACGGCGGGCGTCAGCAAGTCCCCATATTCGGGACCGCCCAGCACGAGGACTTCCGGCGATCCCGGTACTATCCGGCTACTCAGGGGAGATCCGCCGACTAGCTGATTGGCCGCATTTCTGAGGGTCGCCTCGATCCAAGACGAGAACAACTGTGCAGTGCCGCTTCGCTTCACCGAGATTTCGATGCCCCGGACGGTGGCATCGCTCGGTATGGTAAAACCAAAGTCCGATGCCACGAGGATGGCGTCCTGATACGTGCCGAGAGCGACCGTCGCAGCCGGAGCGTTTGGTTCTTGCACGTATTCAGGGTTCGCAAACGCGACATCGCCCGATGGGCCATTGATGGCGCTATGCGGTCGCTGGGGGCCTTGCACGAGTCCGGGCTTTATCGGGACAGGCCCGATTCCCGGTGTGTAGTGAACCGTAACGCTGACGGCGTCAATCTCGAACGTACCACCCGATGTACCTCCATCGACGCTGAGCAGGACATAGAAGTATGGGCTGTTGATCGCCGAAGCCGTACACTCTCCCGTGAGGATGGAAGACTCGTCCTGTCCCACGAACGTATGGCTTTGAAAGCTACTTGGCCATGTAGAAATATCGTTATAGCCGCCGCCACCGCCGCCGTCGGATGGAGTGGGAAAAACCGACAACCTGAAACCGGTCCCGCTTGAGCCTCGCCTCGAAACTGTGACGTCGATCGCGTCTATGTAGGCATTTTCCGGAATCGAGAAATTGAAGTCGTGGAACGTGAGCGAAGCATTCTGGCCGCTGGCCAACGTGACGCTTGCCGCCCCTCCCCCCGCCGTCAACGCTCCTTCCGGATTGGAGAAAGCGATCATGCCCTGGTGATCGCTGAGCACTGCCGTGGGACTCAAGGGTCCTTGGGTATCGGCAAATGCAATTGGAATTACGATAAGACCAAAGGAAGTGAATAAGCCGAACACAGCTAGCCGATGCCATACTGCACGCATCGTGAACCCCTCCCCGCACTGCAAAAGTTGTTCCACGCACCACCAGATAAGTGTATCACTCCATCTTCCTCTCTGCAATGGGCCCTTACCCCGGGGCCTCCGCACTCAATTAGCAGGCTTTGTCCTCCTTCGTGCACACAGCACGGATTTTCAGAGTCCGCGCTAAAGCGCTCTCCTACTGCCGCGTACCTTCGAGCCGCGCGGTTACATCGATTCTTCCGCTCTTGCCTTCCCTCCGAATAGCGATTCGCGTTTGTTTACCGCCGTCGATCAGTGGGAGCGTGTCGATACGGGCGGTGCAGTCTTCTGGAAACGTGAGGGTAACGACGCCGCGTTTCCCGGTGATGGTGACGGTCTGCCCGTCAATCGTCGCAGGTAGTTGGGTCTGCCAATAGAATTCGACGGCATCGCCCTGAGCCAGTTCGTAGTCGTCGCGAATCGTGAGTGAATCGGGCGACGGCGAATCCCAGGTGCGCGTCCATCTCGTGTAGAAGCCGTCCCAGCCGGGGGT
>JBHEKO010000200.1:0-3356 GCA_041859475.1 Candidatus Hydrogenedentales bacterium | reverse complement strand
GTCAATAGGGGCACTGTTGCGAAAACGACTTGGCCTGCAGAAGAGGCAATGCGGGCTGGGGGCGATACAGGTGGTCGCTGACGCTACGGCTTCGTATCGGAGGGAGCCTTCAGCCCCTCCATCTTCCGGCGCGTGTACGCGGTCATCTCATTTCGGTGATTGTCATTGCGGTCCGGAACGTTTGGGCGGTCGATGACTCGGGCATCTTCGTCCAGGTAGGTTTTTGGCGTCACATCCAAATCGCGCCACTCGCTGAGCGCCTTGGTCAAGGCTACGACATCATCCTGATAAGCCGGGTCCGCGTACCGGTTCTCAAATTCCTGGGGATCTTTTTCGAGATCGTAGAGTTGGTTCACGCCCTTTACGCGGTCGAGGATGAGCTTGCGTGTCTTGGTGCGCGCCATGACTTGGCGGCCTTCACTGGCATCGGCGAACGTGACGGATCGCTCTGCCTTGGCGTCGGCCAGATTCAGTCCGCGCATCGACTGCGGGACGGCGCAACCCGCGTGCCCAAGTATTGTCGGGGCAAGGTCTATATTGTTCACCAGCGCGTCAGAGACGGTTCCTTTGCGCACGCTCTTCGGGAATTTAACGATCAGGGGAACCTTAACAAGCGGGTCGTACATATAGTTGCTTTTCAAGAGCAGGTGATGGTGCCCGAGATACTCTCCGTGGTCGCTCGTGAACAGGACCAAGGTTTGGTCGTAGAGATTCTTGTCCTTCAACGTCTGGATCATTTTTCCGACTTGCTCGTCGATGTGTTGAATGGCGCCATAGTAATAGGCCATCGCGCGCCTCAAGGCAGCTTCGGTAAGTGTTGGGTGTTTGAAGTAACCGGTGTTGAATTCCAGGTCGCGCTCGACACATTCCTCCGTCCAGCCAGGCAAAAGGGAGAGCTTTGCCGGGTCGTAGAGGTCGCAGTACTCCGCAGGCGGGTCAAACGGGTGATGGGGTTTGATGAAGCTCGCCAGCAGAAGTTCCTTTGAGGAACCCCAGTCCCGAAGCGCCTCATTTGCCTTGTTCCCTATCCACTCCGTGGAGTGAAACTCCTTGGGCAAGTCCGATGGCATTGCGCCGAAGGTCTCCCAATACTCGGGGCGGGCGTTGCCGCGGTATTCCCTCTCCTGGTCTTCCAAGTCGTTGCCGTCGATCAAATCATGCGCCCGCAACTCACGGTGGTAGTCGTCATCCCAGCGTCCGGGACCGTTTTGTTCCGCCAGGATCATGTCGGCGAATCCCACATCCAGATACGTGGGCGTATAGTGCATCTTGCCCACGCACTTCGTCCGGTATCCTGCCTTCTTCAGTGTGGCGGGAAACGTATCCACTTCGGGCGGCAAGGTGCAGTGATTGGTCCATCCGCGGTGTTCATGCACGTACAAGCCCGATACGAGCGAGTACCGGGAGGGCGTGCAAACAGGATACGGACAGAAACTGTTCGTGAAGCGCACGCCGTCGGCAGCAAGCGCGTCGATGTCGGGCGTATGTATGTCCGCGTTCCCGTACGCGCCGAGGCATTCGAGACGGTGCTGGTCGGTGAGGACCAGGAGAATGTTGGGGGACTCGTTCACTGCCTGCTCCGAACCGCGACCGGATTGCCCAACTTCCGCCGCGCTCGACGCCCACGTTGCGGCGCCTGCCAAGGCCGAGGCAGAGACAAAATCGCGTCGCGAGAGCTTTTTCATCGTGGTTACTCCGCAGATCCCAACCTCGAAGATTTCCATCATGGGCACGCCTGCGCAGAGACTAACACAGATGCGCGCCGGTTTCGACGAAACCGGCGCGCATTGTTGATGCATGAATCTGGATGCCTGCGAAATTGGGGATTTCGCGATACTTCGCTGGTTCCGCCGGGCTTACATTTCCTTCTTCGGCGCCTTGACAGGCAGCACCGCAGCCGGTGCGGGCATTCTTGCCTTGGACATTTCCTTCACATGTTTCATCGATAGATCTCCATTCTGGGTGTCACCCATTGGCTGCATTTGGAGATGCAGCGGACGCCTTGCGTATTTATCCTGGGCATACTGCGAAAACGTGTCAAGATGCGAAGGCGTTGAGAGGCGAATCGCTTGCACACTCTCAGCGTGCCTTTCACTTTTTCGTATTACCCCGGGGTGTCGCATATCGCGCACGACATGTGACACCCCGGGCTGGAGAATCCCGCGCTTACAGCGCGAAAGAGCCGGCTGGAAGCCGGCGCTAGAGTTGCCAGTGTGGTTATGCTTCGGCGAGTACCGAATGACGGTGCTTCGCCAGATTGTGAACGAGATCCTTCAACTCGGCTAGTTCGTGGCGAAGTTCGTCGTTTTCCGTTTTGAGTTCGCGCAGGGCCTCCACGGCAAGCGCTTCAAAGCCGTGAATGCCAATTTCGCGGTAACCGTCCGGAGCAACTTCGACCCACTCGGGAATCACCTTCTCGACGTCTTGCGCGATCATCCCCATGCGCGCCCCGGCTGGGCAGCCGCGCTCTTGGCCCGCTTCGTTGTACTCGAATGCAACGCCGCGCAGGCGCAAGAGGGTGTCGAGGGCGTTTCGCAAATCCTTGACGTTGCGTTTCAGCCGCCGGTCGGAGGCGGCCTTCTTCACGGGCTTTAGTATTGGCTCCGCGGCTACAGCAGGCATTTTCGATTTGGACACTTCCTTCACATGTCGCATCAATTGGTCTCCATTCTGGGACGCGCCCATTGACCACAATTGTCCAAGCACGGCACACCATGCGCGGCCAACCTATCCGGCTTTCTTCGCCGGCTTGAGCGGCACACTGGCGAACGACGGCAGTTTTTCCTTGGACATAGCCTTCACGTGCTTCACTGTCAGTTCTCCCTTCTGGGAAATACCCATTGACTACGTTGATGACCCAAGAGACGCCTTGCACATCCATCGTAAGCGCAGTTCCCGGATCTGTCAATGGACCTCCCGCGATTTCAGCCCCGTCCGGTTCCCGTTGAACCCACGCCACCCCGTTCATTATTCTCGGGTACATGCACGTTCCACTCTGCAGCAGGTTGTCAGCCTGCCTTGTGCTTCTCGCCAGCGCGCTACCGGGCGCGTTTGCGGAGCCTCCATCCCCCGTCTATCCACAAGTCAATCCCGCGCCATGGTTTGAGGTAGACTCGAATTGGCCACAGAAGCCGGCCGAGTTCACATGGGGAGCCGTAGCGGGTGTGGCGGTCGACAAGGATGACAACGTGTGGATGTACACGCGGGCGACGCCTTCTGTGCAGGTGTATGCCCCGGATGGGAAGTACCTGTTCGGATGGGGCGAAGGAACCGGCGCTCATCACATCGCCATCGACCGGGAGGGATTCATCTGGACGACCGATTTCGGCAGGCATGTCGTCGAGAAGCATGACCGC
>JBHEKO010000145.1:0-15074 GCA_041859475.1 Candidatus Hydrogenedentales bacterium | reverse complement strand
ACACTCCATACGCGGAATGACGCCCAATCCTGAACGGCTGACGGGAAAGAACGCAGATGGTCCCGCTGTCTGCTCCCTGCGCGTGATTGGACGCCATTTGCCCGCCTTCGGTTTCCCAAGACCTATGGAAGCATAGTCCCTTTGTCGAGATGACGGGTAATCGAGGCATACGTAGACGCCTTCGGATCGTGCGTTACCATGATGATCGTCTTGCCGAAGTCCTGGTTCAGCTTCCGCAAGATCGTCATGACATCCTCGGCGGAATGCGCGTCCAAGTCGCCTGTCGGTTCGTCCGCGAGAATCATGTCCGGGTCCGCGATCAAGGCGCGCGCAATAGCCACGCGTTGTTCCTGACCGCCCGATAGTTGGCGGGGATAGTGATCCATCCGGTCACCCAACCCCACAATCTCCAGCGCGGTTCGCACGTGGTCTTCCCGCTCCCGGCGCGACAGACTAGTCAGCAGTAACGGCATCTCGACGTTTTCAAATGCCGTCAGCACGGGAATCAGGTTGAACGACTGGAAGATGAATCCGATGTGCATGTTGCGCCAGGCGGATAGTTCGTCCTCGGAAAGCGCGTTGATGTCATATCCCAACACGGAACATTCGCCGCTCGTGGCGCGGTCGATGCCCGCGAGAATATACAAGAGCGTCGATTTCCCCGAGCCGGACGGCCCCATCAAACAGAGAAATTCTCCCGCGTGCACATCGAGGTCGATACAGTCCAGTGCGACGACATCGGTGCCGCCGTGCAGGAAAGTCTTGTTGAGGCTGCGCACCCGGACGATTGGCTCATTCGTCAATTGCTGCATGGCGTTGTCCCGCATCGCATCACGGCGAAGCCACGGCGCGCAAGCCGTCTTTGAGCCCTTCGGGCGGAGACACGATCAGCGTTTCATCTCCCGTGAGTCCCTCGGCGATGGCAACCCCCTTCTCGCCCGTCAGCCCGAGTGTCACGCGCTTGCCGACGGCCTTATCGCCGGAAAGCACAAACACGGTGGCGCCTGCGTCGCTTTGCACTACGGCGGACTTGGGAACCCACAAGCGAGTCCCGGAGGCGGAACCGGCGTCGTCCTTCGCGGCGTCGCCAAGAAACGTCACGCGCGCATTGAGCTCCGGCCGTATCAACTCGTCGGGGTCCTTCACGCGCACCTTCACCTGGATGGACCCCTTCTGCCGGTCGCCTTGCGGCGCGATTTCGTCCACCTCGCCTGCGTATGCCTTCTCGGGGTTGATGTCCAATCGCACCTCCGAGGCTTGCCCCACGCGCACTTTCGGCAACTCGGATTCATTCAGATCGACCTCGACCTGCAAGTCGTTCAGATCGGCCATGGTGACAACCGAATTCTTCGCCCCGCGCGTTCCCCCGAAGTTGGTGTTCGTAACCAATTCACCCACGTCGGCCAGCTTCTCCAGGATGGTGCCGCTGATGGGCGCGCAAATGACGGTATAGCTCAACTCCGTCTTCGCCAACTCGAGATTTGCTTCCGCCTCGCGCAACTGCGCCTCCGCGGCATCGATCTGTTCCTTGCGCGTTCCGATCTTCACAAGCTTTGCGTTGCTCCGGCGCGAATCCAGGTCGGCCGCGGCCACATCGCGCGACGCGCGTGCGCGGTCGAGATCCTGTTGCGATACCGCTCCCTGCTTCACCAGCGCATCCAGGCGGAGCAGATCGAGCTCCGCACTCTTCAGCGTCGCTTCCGCCGATACGACGGCGGAGTTGGCCGCCTCAATTTCCTGCGGGCGCGAACCGGCCCGCAGTTCGGCAAGTCGCGCACGCAGCGTGGCCACCTGCGACTCCGAGGACAACACGCGCGCCTTGTACTCCTCGTCCTCGATTCGAATCAGCACGTCGCCCGCGCTTACATGGTCGCCGCGCTTGATGTTCATCTCTACGATGCGCCCAATGATCTTCGAGCTCACTTCCACGTTGTGACGCGGCACAACGTACCCGCTTGCCGTTACGAGTGCAGGTCCCTGACCGGCAACGACCGTTTCCTTTTCTACGCGCGCCGTCTGAACGGCAATGGCAGCGTTCATCCGGTGGTATGCTCCAAAGGCCGCCCCGGCCGCGACGAGCAACAGCACGACCCAGCCCCAACGGCTCTTCCGCCGCACGGGAAGCTTGCGCTCCTTGTCGATGCGCAACTGGGACAACTGATTCTCAAGATTCGCATTTGTCATTTCGTGTCTTCTCGGTTCGTACACTTCGTTCACTATCGACCGTCCAGAACGACAGCTTTCAATTAGATTTGTCGCAGCGCAGCCAACACCGGTTGCCGCGACGCAGACCAAGCCGGTGGAAATCCGCCCGCAAGCCCCATGACCGCGGCAAAGATCATTCCCTTCATCATAAGCGATGGCGTTACCGTAAAATAGAACAACACCTCGCTGAACGAATCGAAATTGGTTGTGCCCGTGGCCACGCCGTTAATGGGAAGCGCCAACACGCACCCCAGCGCCCCTCCGAGGAGCGCAAGAAAGACCGATTCGATCAAGAAACTCGTCAACACCGCCAACGGCGTAAACCCCAGGATTCGCAGCGTGCCAATCTCCCGCACGCGATTGGCCACATTCGCGTACATCGTGTTCATGCCGGCAAAACACGCCCCAATTGCCATCGTCATTGCCAGAAACGACGCAAACGCCTGTACGGGCTTCGCCGTCTTTGTCTGCTCCGCATAGTACTGCACCTCGTCCTTGGCCTTCAGCTTCAACCTGCGGTCGCCGTCGACATACTCCCGAATCCTGTCCAAGGCCTCCGCGTCCACCGCGCGCGCCACAACCGTGCTGTAATTCGACCGGTCAAACTCCTGCATCACTTCCCGCGCGTCGGCCCAGATCTCCGATTCGTAAGCCGTGCCTTCCGCTTCGAAGAGCCCGACGATGGTGAATTCGCCACGTCCCAAGCGCGGCCGTTCGCCGAGTCCAAATCCCATGAAGCGTTGCGATACCGCGCGCGCGACGATCGCTTCTCGCATGCCCGGGCGCAACGCCCGTCCCTCCACCACGTTCACCGCCGTCCGCAGTTGGTACGCTTGCGGGTCGACGCCGCGAACAAGGATGTTGGCGGGCTTGCCGTTCAGGCGCGGTTTGTTGACCAGCGCGACAACCTCCGGCGCCGCCAACGGCTCGCCGCGTTCGTCGCGTGCAATTCCCGGGGCGTTTCGCACAATCTCGTATTGCTGTTTGAGGATTTCGCTCTGCGCTTCGGACTGCGCCCCGGAGCGTAAGATAACCACGTTCAGAGGATTGCCCGTTTTCGTCAGGGCGCGTTCGATCCCTTCCGCAAGCGACATCGTGATGATGAACGTCGCGACCACGAGACCGAACGTCGCGGCGGTGAGGCATGTGCCCTTCCACCGGACAATCAAGTAACGGATGTTGTATCGAATAGGGACGAGCATGGTCAGTCCAAACGTCGCATCGCGACGGTAATGGTCAGGTTGACGGCTTGCCACGCAGGGAAGAATCCCGAGATGAGGCCAATGCCCAGTCCCGCTCCCAAGACGGCGGCATAGGTCGAGAGTGCTGGTTCGAATCGGGAAATGAATCCCTGCGTGATGCCGGTCAGATCGACCAAGCGCAACGATTCGCCCATCGAGATCCCCAACACGACTCCCACCAATGATATGAACACCGCCTCGCCCACCACCAACATCAGTATCGTTCGCCGGGAAAACCCAACTGTCTTCAGGATGGCGACTTCGCGCAACCGCTCGCGAACCGTCATTGCCATTGTGCTCACGGCCACCAGCAGCATCGTGAATACCACCACGCTCGCAATCGACCCGATGATGGTCTGAATGTTCCCAAGCATCGATACGAATCCGAGCACGAATGCCTTCTCGGTTTCTGTCTTGGTCTCGTTCGATGAGTTGCGGAACATGGCATCGATGGTCTGTTCGATAACGGGCACGGACTCCGCGTCGCTCGCTTTCACGGTAAAGGCCCCGATGACTCCCGGATTGTCCATGGCTTCGTTGAGGTAGTCGAAATGAAAATACAGGGATTCTTGCGACAGCGGATCGTAGAACGTGCCCACGAGCAACAGATCGAGATCGACCGGAAAAATGGTGCCTTGCAACACAATGCGTTCCCCAGGCTTCCAGTTGTAACGCTCCGCGAGCTTCTCGCTCGCAACGCATGCTGTGCGGTTGCCGATGAAGGCGGCCTTTTGCTCGCTGCTGATGACCTGTTCGGTGTAGATGTTGAAGATATCTTTGGGATCGACGGCGAAATTGGCGAAGAGATAGTTCGGGTCCTTGTAGATGCCGTTGAACCATTGCAGCGAGGATATATGCTCGACGCCGGGCACTCGCTTGATTTTGTCGCGATATGCCAGCGGCAAGATGTCGGCGATGGAGGTGGCCGGTGCGACGATTAAGCGCAAGGCGCTGTCGGCGTCGCTCACGGGATTGAGAAGTTGTTCCATGAACGTGAGCAGCGCCATTAGTAGAAACAGCGAGAAACCGATGCTGAGCATGGTTAACCCGGTGCGCCGCTTATTGCGCAACGCGTTTCTCCAAATGAAGCGTCGTAAGGTCACAGGATTGTCCTTGAAGAAAATGCGTCTCGATAGACCGCGTTACGCTACCACGCCGCGTATCCGCAGGTCCATTTGGAGGCGGCGAGCGCATGGCTTCAGACGGACGGTCACGGATGGGCACGGACAAACACGGACTCGCGGAGGCCCCTATGTCTCTCCGAATAAGCTTGCTTCTAGTCTATTGCTTCGGGGCGGTCCACAGCGCGTACAACTTCGCCTTGGCCGGATCGGTCGAGTCCTTGTAGGACTGCAGCACTCGGTCCAGTCCTTGGCAAATCTTCAGCGCCGTATCCACATACAATTGGTTCGCCGCCGTCTGTCTCGACGCTTCCAACACGGCGAGCTTTCCTTCCGAGGCCAAGCGTTGCCGTTCCGAAATGGCTGCGACGGAATCGAGAGCGAGTTGGGCGTGCTGTGCCTCGTAGGTGTCGCCTAGCCCCTGCGCGTACAGCGCCTTCGTGAATGCGGCCACCTGTTTGACGAGCTGCACGCCGGGCTGTACATCGCATGGCTTCGACGCCACGCACTTCCCATCGATGTAGATCCGCAACTCACCCGCGGCATCCCACGTTGCTGCGACAAACGTCTTTTGCTCCGCGGGTATCGCAACGTCTGCCGTCAGCGAGCCATAACTGGTAATCACCCGAGGTTTCCGGTCTGCGCTGATATCAAGCAGGTATCCGTTGTCTTCTCCGACGGGAATCTTATCTACCAAGCGCGCCGGCGTAGCGAGCGAAGCCGAGGGGCTCACCCACACGGCAATCGATCCCTGTCTGGTCATCATCAGATTGTCTTTGTGCGGCGTTTCCGCAAAGCCCTTGCCATCGAGACGCAGCCATTTGCCGCGCGGACGATCGACAACGCTCGTCTCGCCTGTCATCTTCAAGATGTGGCCGAGCCCCGCTATGCTCGGAACACTGTTGTCCGTGACGCCGTCGAATCGGAAGGCGGCTATCAGGGTCGGCAAATCAAGTGGCGGACCATCGGCCAGTTTGTGAATCTGTTGCTCCGTCAACGCCACCCCGTAGAGCTGAACGCCCGCAATATCTCCCGCAAAACGGCTTCCGCCTTGGCTGTCCGCGCCAATGCGCAAAGGCAACGTGTTCGTGCCGGCACTCTGGAGGAGCTTCGGCAGCGCATCCATGTCCATCGCGGCTGCAACGCGTTTCGCCGGTTCGGTTGACGGCGCATCAAGCGTTGCGCCACCGAGCGCCACGTCGATACATGCCACGTCGGGCAGTACGTCGTACGCGAACTGGATTGCCTGCGCATCAAAGTTCGTCCACGCCTTTCCGTTCACATTCACCGACGTGACAGGCCCCTGGCCCTTGGCCGTGAAATACAGGTTCTTTGCCCCGAAGCGGATGGGGAACTTCTGCTCAAGCGACGTGATGCCCGTGGGGATGTGCGGATAGACCGTGAGCGCATCGGCCTTGTAGACGTATTCGAATAACCCGCGAATCAGCGCCGCCATCGGCCCCAGCGAATCGTAGCAAAGGTTGGTCGGTTCCTTCGGCTGATAAACCGCGTTGCCGAAATCGACCAGTGGATTGTCGAGCCGGAAGTCGCGCGCGAAGGTCATCATGTGCTTCATCGAACGCCGCGCGTCCTCGTACTTGCCGAGGCGGTAGTAGGCCATGACCATACGCGCTTCGCACGTGGACCAATGCCCGCCGTTCACCCACGTCCCGTGTTGCCACAGCCACGCCTTCGGCTCCTCGTACATGTCGTCGAGGCCCGGCTCATTCGCGATGATGACATCGTGACGCCGCAGCAAGGGGATCGACGCAATCTTGTCGTAGATCTTCGCGGACTGCGCGTCGTCCGCGACGCGAAACGCAATCGCGTCGTGATTCGGCGACGCCTCGAAGTACCCATACTTTTCCGCGCCGTACACGCCGTGCTTTGTGCCATCGGGATCAAGCGACTTGATGAAATAGCCTTCGCCGGTCGTGAGGTTCTTCAATCCGTCGCGCGCGCGGTCGCGCCGGTCGGTGTAGAGCGCCACCTTGTCGGCTGCTCCCGCAAGCTTCTCGACTTCGATGAGCCGGTCCAGCGCCGCGATGTACGTAATCGACAGTCCAGCCAAATACGCCTTGTCGTAGGTTCCGTCGGGCTTTTTCCAACCGGCATAGCTCGGGGCAAGTAAGTTACCCGCGGGCCCCGCGAGAAAGAGGTTGTTTGCGGGATCGCGCCGCGTCTCGATGAAGTTGGCGCTGCGTTCCAGCAACGGCGCGTAGTGCGCAATGGCCTTCGTGTCGCGGCTGATGAGCAGCAACTCCGACTGCATCAACACGCCCGCCGCCGTGAACTCCACCGCCCAGTCGTGGATGTCCGTTCGTCCGTCGCCTTGCTTGTAGATGATGGAGCCAGGCGACGCCGCGTCGCACAAGCAACCGTCCGGGGCCACCCAATCCTTGTAGCTCGCGCGTTTGCCGTCGCCCATCTGATCGAACCATAGGTCGTGCGAATTCTGCAGGAAGGTCGTGAACGGCTCCTCGAAGAACGGCAATGCGCAATACGTCGTGCCGTAACTGTTCTGTATCCACCACGCGCCCCACGTCGGTCCTTCGACCAACCCGTTCCACGACGGCATGTACAGCATGGGCAGATTCTGAAACTCGGGGTCGGCGGAGAACATCCGCCGCGCCGTGTCCAGCAGTTGCAGGTATTCGGTGTCGCCCGCACCGGAGTAGTACTGGCCCGTATACGTTCGCACAGACGCATCTTGCGCTGCCGCCCCGCAAAGCGTGAATGCTGCGGTCACGACAAGAACGCCCATCGATTTCGAATACCACATGCTTCGCAACCTCCGGCAAGTGTTGGGGTGCACACGAACGCATCACGATAGGGCAAAACAAGAATGCAACGCTACTCGGAGCAAGGGTCGCGTTTGGAATGGCGTCTAGTGCTTCGCAACCGGCATGAGACGCGCCCACACTTCGCTGACGGGAAATTGCCCCGGATACTTGATGAATGCGACGTGACCATCCATATAGAGCACGTTGCTTCCGCCGGGGATGTGCGCGAATGCTCTTGGCAAATCGAAAACTGTGTCGAAAAGCAGGGGGATGTCCGATTGGGCGATTGATTTGCCCTCTGGAGAGTTCGCAGATGGATCTGACAATTTGCGTTCCACCCCCAACGCGACGCGCCAGAGAACGGTCTGCTTCTTCCCTCCCGTTTCGCATCCGGCAAGCGAATACGAATCATGCGAAGGACCATACAGTTCCGCGAGATCAATGTCGGCGTCCAGCAGCGAACCAGACGAGTTGGGGTCGAGCGACTGCGCTTTGCGAAGCCGTGCGGCAACGGCCACCAGTTGCGCTGGCCCGCCCATGCCAAAGCCAAGCTCACCGGCAGTAGCTTGATCGACAAGCGGCTCGCTCCCAAATCCAGGCGTTTCGTCACCAACGACCCACGGCAGATACGTGTAGCTCACATCGCCGTTGGTCAGGTCTTCGGTGTATTGACATGTGTTCGATCCGTCGTCGCGGACAATGCCCACCGCGTCCATCGCGCCCTGGGCGTATCCCAACGAGCCAACCGTGAATCGTCCAAAGAAAAGCCGGGGTCTTGTGCCATAGGGTCCGGCTTCGCACACCAGGACCAGCGGATCGTCGACATAGTCGGGGTAGAGCGCCCGCATGTCGGGGGCGTAGTCGAAGTCGTCGAATACGTTCTCGCAGCCGGTTGCCTCGGACGCGCTGCGAAGCCGACCATATCCATGCAGGCGCGGGTAGAACTCGCCAGGGTCTTCCTGCGCGTACACGCGTAACGCGGTTCCGAGCCGCTTCAGGTTGTCTTGGCAATGGACTCGTTGTGTGGCCGACCAAGTCACCGTGATCTGAGGAAACAGAAGGAGAACCCCCGCCCACACGAGAGCCAAGACGACTAGGAGTTCCTTCCAACTCACCGAATACCAGGTTCGTCCGCCCTTCATGGCAATTGTGGCCTCACTCAGGGGTTCTTTTGAGCATTCGACGCCAAATGGGCTACTGTCCTCGCGTTATGATATACCTCTTTGTAGGAAGTTCGCACTACTTCTTGATCAACCACACTTCTGCGATCTGACACCCGCGCCCTGAACTGCCGCGGCCAGGCGTTTGGGTCCACGTCAGCGTCAGATTGCCGTCCGCTGTCGCGTCTTTCGGGATGGCAAACTCCACCGGCTCGATGGGCACTTTCTTGTCCATGAGGGGATGAATCTCGATTGCGTCGTCGGCGACAAGCCGCATCTGCGTGTCGAACTTGTCGCCCGCGTACACCGCGCGGACTTTGTACTCGGCATTCGGATCGAGATCGGTATACTGCATCTTCAGCGGTGCTTCGAAGCGCGTCTCGGCATCGCAGAACCATGAATAACGCTTGTCCGCGGGTTCATCCTTGTACCCAAGCAACGGATTCGCGCGGTTTTCCGGATCGAACTCGGAGGTCATGGCACGCACGAGGTGCGGCTGATTCAGCGGGTCGCCGAGATCGTCGTAGAAGCCGCCGGGACCGGGGTTCGTCCAATCGACGATGGCGCGCAGGGCATCCACGCGTTCCTGTTCGGCGGGCAGCGCTTTGATCGTCGTGAACCGCGACGCAAGCCATGGGCGGTTGTTCAACGGGCGGTCTATTAGATCGAGGTTCGCGCCACGACCCACGCCGATGGCTTTGTATCGCGGCACGCTGAGTTGCATATGGATACTCTGGTACAGCGCTTCGGCCAGGTCGCTCACGCGTCCGCGCAAATCCTGTCCGACGGGTTCCAGCACCGCGCGGTCGAGAATGTCCGTCGCCTGCTCCATGGCCAATTGCGAACCGATGGCTTCGGCGCGGCGCAACACGTCCATGGCTTGCGCTTCCAGCGCCGTCTCGTTGATGAGACGGCGGCGGACGTACGCGTCGTAGTAGGTGCGATACAGGAGTTGCTGGAAGCGCCAGTTCAACAGCACCTGCGGCGGCACGTTGCGTTCAAGCGCCTGCACTTGTTGCAGGGCCGTGTCTACGCCCGCATTCGACAGCAACGGCCCTTGCCAGTTCTTCTCAAGCGCAATCAACGCATGAGCGACCTCGTTCTCGTACTGCGGCCCCACGAAGTACCGGCCATATTGCCGCAACACGTCGAACACATCCGCCTCGGGGTCCCACCCGAGCGCGCTCCACAACATCTTGTTGCAATCGTCGTTCACACCCTCCGAGTACGTGAGGAATCCGCACGTGTGCGGATTGCTCCACCGGAAGATGTCCGCATACGCAGAGGGGCGCGGGTTGATGATCTCGCGGTCTTCCGTCAGCTTGTAGGCCGTGTCCCAATCCTGAACCGCATACTGGCATGTGTGCATGTGCGTGATGTCGGGATAGTGCCGAATGGGATATTGAGCGGGCACGGCGGCGCGCAGATCCGCAAGGCTTATTCGGTTTTGCGGCGCGAAGACTACGCCCGTGAGCCACGCGGGTTTTTCATTCTGCAGAATCGCGAGGAACTCCTCCATCCACTCCTGCGTGAATCCCTGTGGCGACACCCACATCTGCGCCTTCGGATGCGACCGGTGCAGCACCTCCGTCTCTTTCTCCAGCAACGCCATCAAATGCTTCGGCTGCGTGTGACCCGGATCGCCCCCCGGCACGAACACCGCATCGAGACGCGGCAACTTGTCGAACACCGCGCCCCATTCCTCCAACGCGCGCGCCGTCGTCGCGGAATCCGAGTAGTCCTTCTCCATTGCCGGATACCACAACCACACGTCGAGGCCGTAGTCATCGGCTATTTGCGAGGTGCGCGCGATCATGTCGATTTGCGGCAACGAGAAGTGCGGACTGTCGGCATCGTCGTCGGTTTTGGGCGGCATCATCTCGATCGCGTTCGTGCCGAACACGGCAAGGTCGCGGATGTATTGTTCCCACATCGGCAACGTCCACGCGTCGTAGGTGTTCACCTTCGGGCGATACCCAAGCTGATGCCCGCGCAGTGCCACCTTCGGGGCTGTGTTCAACGACAGCGTGCCCGCAAGCTTGGCCGAACCGCGCGTCAGCTCCAACTCGCGCAATAAGCGCCCGACGCCAAACAGCGCGCCTCGCGGATCGTTGCCGAGCACCAGCACGGTCGTGGGTTGGCGATTCGGAAGAACGCGCACCACGAAGCCTTCCGGTCCCGCCGGAGCGATCTCCGTAATCGCGGCCGCAATCGGCCCGGCGACGGTGGCCAAGGATGTACTTGTGCCGACAACGATAACGGCCTGCGCGGTCTCCGGCCACGCGTGCCGCACTTCCCACCGCAGGGTCGTCCGCTTTTCCACTTCGTCGACGAGCATCGCCGCGGCCTTCAGCTCGGGGCGAGTCGCCCCGTCCGCAACCACGACTACGGCATCGCCAAGGTCGGTCGCTTGCGCCTCCGCGGCGAGGCTCCCCGGCGCGAACAGCGCCAGTACCGCACTTAGAGCAATAGCAATACTTCCCACTTTTCTGCTCCAATCCTGTCGCATGGTGTCGTCCTCGCGTCTGTTGGACTTCGGTTGCCGTGAACGGAATGCTGAAATGATGACATGGACACTGAGCTTGTTCCAGCCCTATTTGCGCCTACAAATGCTGTGGTATACTGGATCCGTTGTTCTGGCGGGCCGAATTCGAGGCACAAAGTTACTGTTCACGGTCCGTGTCCTGTGCATTCAAGTCGAGGAAAGGGAGAAGCTTTGGTAGTTCGTGCCTCATGCGTAACGCAGGCACTCCGTCCGCGTTGTTCCGCTGTCTTCTGTCCTGCCCTCTTCTTTCTCGCACTCGCGCTCGTCTCTATCCCATCGTCCCTGGCTCAAGCCCCCGATCCGGACAACGCCGTCGAAACCGTCACGCTGCAACTGAAATGGAAACACCAGTTTCAGTTTGCGGGCTACTATGCCGCGATCGAAAAAGGCTTCTACCGCGACGCGGGCCTGAACGTGACCTTGCGCGAGGCGGAATCCAGCGAAGGCTCCGTGAACAGCGTGCTCGCGGGTGAGGCGCACTATGGCGTCGCTTCATCCGAGCTTGTGGTGATGCGCGCCGAAGGCAAGCCGGTTGTCGCGCTGGCGCCAATTTTCCAGCATTCCCCGCTCATCCTGTTGGTGCTCGCCGATTCCGGCATAGAGAATCTGCACGAACTCACCGGGAAGCGCATCATGCTCGAACCACAGGAGGCCGAACTCTACGCCTACTTCCTGTCCGAGGGCATGTCACTCTCCAAGCTGACCATTGTACCCAATACATTCGACGCGTCCGACCTTATCTCCGGCAAGGTCGATTCCATGTCGGCCTATTCGACGGATGAGCCATTTCGACTTCGGGAGGCCGGCAAGGAATACCTCGTGTTCAATCCGCGCGCCGGCGGCATCGATTTTTACGGCGACACCTTGTTCACCTCCGAGGCGCAGATTCGAGAGCGCCCAGACCAAGTTCGAAGGTTCCTCGACGCCTCGCTTAAAGGGTGGGACTATGCGCTTCATCACAGCGATGAGATCGTCGAGCTCATTCTATCCAAATACAGCCAACGCCACGGCCGCGAACACCTGCAATTCGAGGCGGAGGCCACGCGCAGACTCATCGAACCGGACTTGGTGGAGATTGGCTATGTGAACCCTGGCCGCTGGCGCAGCATCGCCGAGACTTACGCCAGATTGGGTGTGTTGCCCGGCGAAGTCACCTTGGACGGTTTTCTGTACGAAAGGAATCCCCCTGCGATTCCCCAATGGATAATTAGCGCCTTGGGTGTTTCGCTTGCGGTAACCCTCGTTGTGCTTGCCCTCGCCGTCTACCTCTTTCGCCTGAACCGGACCATCCACAAGCAGAAGGACTTGCTGCAGGCGGCGGTGGACGATATCAAAGTCCTCCGAAGCATCATCCCCGTCTGTTCCTACTGCAAGAAGATTCGCGACGACAAGGGCGCATGGCAAGAAATGACGCGCTATATCAGCGATCACTCTCAGATTCTCTTCAGTCACGGCATCTGTTCAGACTGCATGAAGAAGGAGTTTGGGATTGCCCACGGGACCCAGCATCCCCCGTCGCACGAGTAGCAATCCTCGTTCCATTTTGGATGATCCCGGCGGACACGATCGGGAATTTGAATTGCGCGCGGACTCCGTGTATAGTCTTGCCATACGCAGATCTGCTTCCTGGTTGGGAGAAGGGCTTTTGTGAGCTACTTGTCCCTCATGATGCTCGCCTCATAAACTGGGCCCTCCTACGAGTTGTTTCCCACGTTGTTTCGGCTGAGCATGCAGAATCAGCCATATGCCGTCTATTGTGAACGGCGCAACGAAGGGATATTTCATGTCTTTTGGAGAACTGTCTATTGATCCGCGCTTTTTGAAGGTTTTGAACACACAGCGGATCACCGAACCTACGCCTGTCCAGGCACAGACCATACCCCCGGCGCTCGAAGGCCGGGACGTATTGGGGATTGCGCAGACCGGCACCGGCAAAACCCTAGCCTTCTCATTGCCCGCCTTGACGCGCCTTGCCGCGTCGCACGGACCGGGCACACGCATGCTGGTGCTCACACCGACCCGCGAATTGGCCCAGCAGGTCAATTCCGTGATCGAACGCTTCGGACGCGCCGCCGGACTTCACTCCGCGTGCGTTTACGGCGGCGTCGGCATGGAGCCGCAAGTCCACGCGTTGCGCCGCGGAACGACGATTATCGTCGCGACTCCCGGCCGCTTGATCGACCACATGGAACGCGGCAACGTGCGCTTCGACAAACTATCGGTTCTCGTGCTCGATGAAGCCGACCGCATGCTCGAAATGGGCTTTATGCCGGCCATCCAGCGCATCATGAGCGCCGTGCCGAAAGATCGCCAGACCTTGCTGTTCTCGGCCACGCTTCCCGGCGAGATCAAAGGGCTCGCCGCCAACCTCCAGCGCGACCCCGTGCATATCACCGTCGGCTCCGTCGCCAAACCGGTCGACGCTGTCCGCCAAGGGGTTTACACTGTTGCGCCGGCAGGCAAAATGGACCTCCTTGCCAAAGTCCTCCGCGAACCCGAAGTGGTTTCGGCCCTCGTGTTCGTGCGGACGAAGCACGGCACCGATAAGGTCGCCAAGATCCTCTATCAAGATGGATTCCGGGCACAGGCCATTCACGGCGGACTTTCCCAGCGCCAGCGCCAGCAAGCCATCGACGGCTTCCGCAAGGGGCGCTACACGGTCCTCGTTGCGACCGACGTGGCGGCACGCGGTCTCGACGTGCAGGGCATCACGCACGTCGTCAACTACGACATTCCCAATTGCCACGACGACTACGTGCATCGCATCGGCCGCACGGCGCGCGCCAGTGCCGAGGGCGATGCCATCACGTTCGTCTGCCCCGAAGACCACATGGTCCTTGGCTCTATCGAGCATGCCTTGGGCAAACGCATTCCTCGCACCGATTGGGAAGGCGCGGTACACGTGCTCACCCGCGAAGAATACTCCGCGCGCCAGTCGCAACATCGCCGTCCCAACGGCGGAGGCGGCTATCGCGGCGGCTCCAACAACGGCCGTCCGCGCGCGAACGGTGGCCGCCCCAGCGGTGGCGGCGGACGTTTCGGACGCGGCCCCTCGGCGAATCGCGGCGCGAAGCAAGGTCAGTCCCGCCCGGCGCGGTAAGGGCATGATCGCGGCGTAATAGCGCTACGCTTAACAAAGAAGTCATCCGGCGCCCTTCGACTCACGTCGTAGGGCGCCGTTTTAGTTATAGGACGAATCCGTCGGATCCGGCCGATCCGTCTTATTCCCCGCCACAAGACCGATACCCCATCTCTCCCGCTTCTTGGACTCCCCGCGCATGAAGTCTATATACTGCGCGCCTGCAACCATTCGGTGTCTGGTCCCGAATGAATACTGGGAGCTGCAAGATGAAAAGCAAGAAGACGAACGGGTCCGCCGCGGGCGTGCGCGAACCGGTAAACAGGACGTATTCCTCGCAGATCACGGAGACGGTCGAGCGGGCCCCGAGCCGTGCCATGCTGCACGCGGTGGGCTTTACCACGAAGGACTTCAAGAAGCCGCAGGTGGGCGTCGCGTCGACCTGGAGCATGGTGACCCCGTGCAACATGCACATCGACAAGCTTGCGAACTATGCGTCGGACGGCGTGAACGCGGCGGGCGGCAAGGCCGTCGAGTTCAACACGATTACAATTTCCGACGGCATCTCGATGGGCACAGAAGGCATGAAGTATTCGCTCGTGTCGCGTGAAGTGATCGCGGATTCGATCGAGACGGTCGCGGGGTGCGAATGGTTCGATGGCCTTGTCGCCATTGGTGGTTGCGACAAGAACATGCCGGGCTGCCTCATGGCGATGGCCCGCCTGAACCGGCCCGCGGTGTTTGTGTACGGCGGCACGATCCTGCCCGGCAAATATCGCGGCAAGAACGTGGACATCGTGTCCGTGTTCGAGGCCGTCGGCGCGCACGCGCGCGGCGACATCAACGACAAGCAACTGAAAGAGATCGAAGCCTGCGCCATTCCGGGGCCCGGTTCCTGCGGCGGCATGTACACGGCGAACACGATGGGCTCCGCCATCGA
>JBHEKO010000495.1:0-2755 GCA_041859475.1 Candidatus Hydrogenedentales bacterium | reverse complement strand
AAGACGCGTTTGCCGGAAGCGTATGCACGGTGCCGTCATGGTCTTTTCTATGGCCCGTATCTTGGTTACGAGTTGACTGGGCAGATGGGACTCGAACCCACGTTCCCCGGCAATCACACGTATTTCTGGGACTTTGCGAATCATACGTGGAGCGAAGTTGCGTGCGCATTGGGCGCGGACCGCTTGTTTGGCCTGCCGATGCGGGCGCCGTGGGAAACGCTTGGAACCGTGAAGGCGGAACTGGCCGCGGAATGCGGGTTGCCTTCCGACTGCAAGGTGACGATCGGCATTCATGATTCCAATGCGAATTTTTTGCCGTATCTCGCGAAGGGGCACGATGATTTCTTGCTGAATTCGACGGGGACGTGGTGCGTGTTGATGCGCAATTCCGCAACGGATCGGCTGACCGACGAGCAGATACAGGCGCGGGTATTCTTTAATCAGGACGTGTTGGGGAGGCCGGTGCGCACGTCGCTGGGCACGCTTGGGATGGACTACGACACCTTCGATGCCTTAAGCGGCGTGAAGGATGCGGCCGACCGGGAGGCTACGAGGCGCGTGGTGGCGGAGCGCAAGGTATTTGTCATTCCCGGGGTGTTGCCCGATGCCAGCGTGTACCCGAATTCGCCTGCGCGGGTGATCGTTGGAGAGAACGAATACCTGCTTCGCGATCTGAAGAAGGGAGCACCGTTTGCTCCGTTCACGGAGCTTGGGCAGGAGTATCGCGCGGCGCTCAATCTGGGCCTTGCCGTGACAACGGCCGAGTTGCTGAAGTGCTGCGGGCTATCCGAGGGGACGTGGGTATTTACGGAAGGCGGCTTCGCGAAGAACCGAGTCTATTGCCAGGCGTTGCAGGCGCTGTGCCCGAAGCAGCAATTCGCCCTGACGACGGTGAAAGAAGGCACGTCGTTCGGCGCGGCGATCACGGCGTGGATGGCCGCGACCGAGCGCAGCCTCAAGGAGATCGGAGAAGGCTTTTCGATTGAACGTGCGCCGGTGGAGCCGGACGACTTCGGAGATGTCGAGGCCTACCGCGAAGCGTATCTGCGATTGACGCGCGGGTAGAAGGATTACTCGGCGGGATTCGGAGGCTCGTCGGATTCCACGGGATAGACTTTGATGGTCTGCGTGCCTACGAGCAGTGAAAACCGCCTGATTGCCGTGGTCGTGATCTCCGATCCGGCGCGCATCAGGAACCGCCCGTTAGAATCGAAGACATCCTCGGCAAGCGTCATCCCTGGACGCAAAACCAGCACCGGAACCGTGAGTATTTTGCGCTTATCCGGAAGCGGTTGCGCGTTGAGTTGATTCAAGTATTCGAAGGCGTAGGCGATGAGATCGGGATCATAGGCTTTTCCAGACTGTTCGCGCAGATGCTCCCGCGCGGCCTTATTCGTCTCCCCTGGAGGGAGATGCATGCAATAGGTGTCGAGACCATCGCACATTCCGATGATGCGCGCACCTTTGGGAATGTGCTCCCCTTGTTTCATGGAAGGAAAGCCCGTCCCGTCATACCTTTCGGCGTGGTTCTCGATCAATTCGACAACCCTCGAAGCGGAAGGGATTTCGCTGAGAAGCATGGCGCCCAGCGTGGGATAACGCGTGTAGACCATGCGGTCTTCGGGGGACAGCCCCCATGGGGGTTTCATACGAATGGAGTCGGGCATGCCGAATTGTCCGATATCGTGAAGGAGGGCGGCAATCTCGATGTCCCGGAGGGCGTCCGTATGAAGGCGCATTTTTTTGGCGATCCACGCCGCCATATCCCCGACGCGTACGGCATGGCTGCCTTTGGCTTGGCCAACCTGTTCGATCAAGTTTGTAAGTACACGAACTGACCCGACAAATCCCTGTTCGAGTTCCTCCTTCTTGTGTTCGAGCTCGTCGATGCTGGCTTGGAAGGTTTTGGATACCAACTCAAGCTCGGAGCGCAGGGCCGTCGTCGCCTTGCCGATATCCTTGATGACCGAATCCGTGCTTGAGTCGACGCCGGCTTGCGTTTCCGCGGCGCGGCGGTCGAGATAGGCACGGGCCTTGACGGCGAAGATCTCGTAATCGAAGGGCTTGAGTGTAAGGTCGGTAACGCCTCGCAGCAAGAGGTCCGCGGTCAACTTCGGCTCGACGAGCGCCGTCATCACAATCACAATAGGGCGGGGCTGAACAGCAGAATTCAGCAGATTGGTTACAAACCGGTGCCCGTGAAGCCTGGGCATCCGCAAGTCCGAGACGACAAGATCGTAGCGCCTTGCGCGTAGCGCATTCTCCGCTGCCACGCCGTCTTCGGCTTCGTCGCAGCGGACATTGACCTCGCGCAGGGCACGAACCACCAGTGTTCGAACATCCGTGTCGTCATCCACGATCAGGGCGCGAAAAGTATGACTCGACTCAGCCATGTGGAGTTCTCTCCCACACTTCGGATCTTTGAGAAGGCGCTTGCGCAATGCGCCGGACTATGTCACACGTGTCAGTATACACGCCTTGTGGAATCAATCACGACTTGGCCGTCACTCTGGTAGCGGACAGCGCAGGGATCGGATGCGGGTAATGAGTGCGTCGCCTGCGGACGTTTCGGCGAAACGTCCCTACCTTCGTGGAGAAGAAACGGCCCTGCCGCGGGGGAGTCGCCCGCGGACGTTTCGGCGAAACGTCCCTACCTTGGGGGAGTAGAAACGGCCCTACCTTGGTGGTCGCCTGCGGACGTTTCGGCGACACGTCCCTACCTCCGTGGAGAGGAAACGGCCCTACCTTGGTGGTC
>JBHEKO010000342.1:0-9548 GCA_041859475.1 Candidatus Hydrogenedentales bacterium | reverse complement strand
CATAATGCTAGTCTGTCACGAAACCGGTAGCCGGAGGAGCCACGCGATGAACACGACCCGCAGGCAATTTCTCATGCAGTCTTCCGCCGCATTGTCCGCTGCGGCATTTGCGTCCAAGCTTGCGCTAGCCGAGGGTGAGGGGCTCAAGATTCGCCTCAGCGCGTGCGATTGGTCGCTGGGGGTAACCGGACCCGAAAGCATGGCGTTTGGAAAGTCGATTGGGCTTGACGGCGTTGAGGTCTCTTCCGGTGGGCCGGCGGACTCGCTTCCCATCGCCGATCCCAACCTGCGCGCCGAGTACAAGAAGGCGTGCGAGGCAGCGGGACTTGTCGTATCATCTTCCGCAATGGGGTTCCTCAACGACCATCCGTTTGTCTCCGAGGAGAAGGCGCCCGCTTGGCTTGAGCAGACTATTGCGGGCACGCAAGACCTTGGCGCACACGTCATCCTGCTTGCGTTCTTCGGCAAAGGCGATCTCTTGAAGGACGGGCAACTCAAAACGGGCGACGTGGATATTCTCGTGGAGCGCGTGAAGGCTGCCGCGCCCTTGGCCGAAAAGGCGGGGGTGATCCTTGGGCTCGAGAACTATCTGTCGGCGAAGGACAATCTCGCAATCCTCGATCGCATTCAGAGCAACGCCGTGAAGGTCTATTACGACGTTGGCAATTCCACGCACAAGGGCTACGACGTGCCCGCGGAGATACGCGAACTCAAGGACCGAATTTGCCAGTTTCACTTCAAGGACGGCAGCGCGTATTTGGGCGAGGGCAAGGTCGATATGAAGGCCGTAGGCCAAGCCATGCGCGACATCCGCTACGAGGGCTGGGTTGTGCTTGAGACTAGTTGTCCATCGAAGGACCGGGTAGCCGATTTCGCGAAAAACGCCAAGTTCTCGCGCGAATTGCTCGGTGCTGCGGTGTAACCCAAAAGAAAAAGCTCGCGGGCGGATGCTTCCGCCCGCGAGCTTTTGACGCGTACGCGTATTACTGTTTCACAAGCCCTTCCACGAAGGCGCGTGCCTTCTTAGCTTCTTCCAGAAGCTGCGGCAATTCGCCGGGAGTCAGACATTCGACAATCAACGCGCCGGATGTGAAGCCTCCCTTTGCGAGCCGCGCCATGACCTTCGGGAAGTCCACGCGGCCCGTGCCAGGCGTGAGGAGGACTTCCTTTGGGTCCTTGAAGTCTTTCACGCTCATGCCCACGACAAGGCCATCGACCGTCGCGGCATCGTCCACGGGATCAAGCTTGCCGTCGGAGTAGTAGTAAATGTTGCCAGGGTCATACCATAGCCGGAAATTGGGTTTGCCCACGCTGTCGATAAGCGCGCGGCATTGGGGGCCGGTCGAATTCGTCCCGCCATGGGGCTTCACACTGATGCCCACTCCCTTTTCAGCGGCGTAGGCGCAACTCTCGGCTATGGCCTTGTAGTAAGGCACGTGCGCCTTTTCGTCGCCGACGCCGCCCATCATCAGGTTGGCGACTCCCGCGGCCACGCAATTGTCGATGAGCTTGTGCATGCCCGCGATACCGGCCTCGACCGATTCGTTCGAGGGGATGTCGCCGCCATATACGGAGGGCGCCATCAGGCCGCGTTTCTTGCACTCCTCGCCAATCGCGTGCGCCTCCTCCAGGGATGTGGCAACCGAAAGCACGAGATTGTTTGGTGACTTTGTCGTCATGAGCCCGGCGTACGTGTAGCCCGCCTCGGCAATCGCGTCGAGCGCGACTCGGTAGTCGTGTTTATCCCACGGCCGCGTGTAGCAGCCAATCTGCCAGCCGCTCGCAACGGGTGCTTGCGCTTGGCCAAACGCCGCGGATGCAAGGGCAGCCGCGCTCCCTGCGCACACCCTCCCCAGAAATGTCCGGCGAGTAACCGTCTTGCTTCGACTCATGACCACTACCCCTTGCGGATGACCCTGTTTTCTTTGTCGTAGACCATGCGATGCCCCGTGTCGTACGACTTCATGGCCATGATTGCGGCCACGGAATGCTGGTATCCCGCGTCTATCGACGCGTTCGGTGTCTGGCGCGAACGAATGCATTGCAGCCAATCCAGCATGTGGTCGGGCCGCTCCACATGCTCGATCATCGTTGCCTCTTTCACCGCGGCTTTGTCCGGCCCAAGCCCCTCGCTCACGAGCATGGGCTTGTCCCAGTTCTGGAGATCGAAATGGCCCCGGTCTCCGAAGATTTTGAATGTGTTGCCTGCGCCGTTTCCGAAATTCGTGGAGTAGTGCACCGTGAAATCCGGATATTTCCAGGTCGCCTGCACATGGTCGGGACACGTGAACTTGTAGTCGTCTTTCCATACGTACGTGTCGCCCAAGCACACGGCACTGATCGGGAACTCAGCCCCCGTGATGTAATGCATCAGATCGAGGTAGTGGGCTCCGAAACTGGGGACTGTGCCGTCGGAGGTCTCGCGGTAGCCGTACCAACCCGTGAAGAAGTTGGCGTCAAACGGGCGCTTCGGCAAATGCATCAAGAACTCATCCCAATCCACGTCTTCCTTGTTTGCCGGCTTGAGGTATGTGTACCAATAGGGCCGCCAGCCGTTGCGGCATTGCTCGACGCGCGATAGCTTGCCGAGGACGCCCGTCTTGAAGAGTTCACGTGCGCCCGTCATGCTCGCCATGCTGCGCAACTGCGTGCCGACTTGGCAGACCACATTGTTCTTCTTGACCGCATCGACTGCCTTCTTCAGGTCGTCGAAGTCTTTGCCAAGCGGTTTCTCGCAGTACACATCCTTCTTGGCTTCCGCAACGGCCTTGAGGTGCGTGGTGTGTTGGTGTTCGCACGAGGCAATCGTAACCGCGTCGATGTTGTCGAGTTCCAAGAGGTCGCGATACGACACGCACTTGCGAGCGTCCAGGTTGTACCACTCCTTGCACTTCGCGGCAGCCATGTCGCGGCGGACGCTCCAGGGATCGCATACCGCGGTGATCTCGACGTTCTGCGCCTTGGCGTGCGTGTTGATCCCCGTCATGTGTGCATCGATGCCGCGACTTCCGCAGCCGATGATGCCGATCGAAATGCGGTCGTTTGCGCCGATGACGCGCGCATAACTCTTGGCCGAAACCGACAATGCGGCCGCGCCGACTGCCGCAGTCTTGAGAAATTCACGTCGCGTTGGTGACTCTGCCATGGGTCTAGCCCCCCTTATGGTTGCCGTATGCCAAAAATAGTCTGCCTGATGATACGTCGAGACAAGGCGAGTACCATCGTACTCCATTGTCCAATCCATTTCGACTCGCCATCGCCCGCTTGCTATTGGGGTCTAAATCTCCAATACTCAGCGGAAGCCTTTTGCCTTGGATGAGAACTGTTGGAGTGAAGGATAAACATGAATTCGTATATCGCCGCCGGCATGCTGTTTTTGAGTCTGCTATTTGCCCAGCCTTCTTTGGCCCAAGCGCCGCGCATTGCCGTTCAACTTCAGGACAACGGCAACGCGCTCGTCAACCCGATGATGGGGTGGACGCTCCACTTCTATTCGGACTATCTGGAGAACTACGGCTCCAAGCTCGCTCCGTCCGATACGCTTGACGATTTCCCGGGCCTGTCGTGCATCTTTATGCGCTTGCCTTGGTCGCATATCCAGCCGGAAGAGGGAACGTTCGACTGGTCCGTCGTGGACGCGCCGGCGCAACGCTGGATCGACAAGGGCCTACAAGTCGCCTTTCGGTTCACGGTATCCGAATCGTTCATGCGCTATGCCACGCCCAAGTGGGTCGAGGAAGCGGGAGCGAAGGGATACAACTTTACTCCAGGAAAAGGCGTCGAAGAGAACGGACCGTTTTGGGAGCCCGACTACGCCGATCCCATTTTCTTGGAGAAGCTCGACGCGTTTCTCGTGGCTGCGGCGGCGCGCTACGACGGCAATCCCAATGTCGCCTTTGTGGATGTGGGTTCGTTCGGAGTGTGGGGAGAGGCGCATACGTTCGCCAGCACGCAGATTAAGGTGCCGGCCGATGTGGTGAAGAAGCACATCGACTTGTATGCGAAGCATTTCACGCACACCTTGCTTACCGCGAACGACGACCTTACGTTCCAGGGCGACGACATTGTGCCCTACGCGTATTCCAAAGGGATGACCCTGCGCGACGACAGCATTCTCGTGCAACCTGCGCCCAACTCCTATTTTCACGCGGAACTTGCGCAGGCGGTGTGGCCAAAGCTTCCGGTGATTCTTGAGCATGAACACTATATCTCCTCGCTTGAGCGTAAGGCCTGGGACCGCGAGATCTTCATGCGGGCGATTGAGGAGTATCATGCCAGCTACATGAGCATCCACTGGTTTCCGCGCGAGATTCTGGAAAAGGAGAGGGAACTAATCGACCGCGTCAACCGGCGCATGGGCTATCGATTGCGGCTCCACGAGGCATCCTGGCCCGCGACCGTCACCCTTTCGGAGCGAGCCGTGTTTGCGTCGACCTGGTCCAACGCTGGGGTTGCCCCATGCTACCCAGGAGGCTTTGTGGCCTTCACGTTGAAAGACCAGAGTGGGGGAATCGTGGCGGTCTTCGTCAACGAGTCGTTTGATGTGCGCAGTCTTGAGGTTGCCGCTCCCGAACAGGCATCCAAGGCGAACACGGAATCCGGGCATGGATTTGCTCCGAACGTTAAGCCCGGCTCGTATGAGGTGTTTGTTTCCGTGGGCATGCGGGATGGCACGCCGCGAATCGCGCTGCCGCTCAATGATGACGACGGGCATCGACGGTACCGGTTGGGGAAGATGGAAGTACTTCCGGCGGCTCAATAGCGGGAGCGGCGTCAGGAAATGAATCGGCTCTGCTCATCCTCCGTCGGCACGCGGCAGGTATCGCGCTTACCGAACCATCGGTAGCGATTGCGCGCGATCCAGTTGTAGAGCGGATCGCGGACGATGCGCGGAACAAGGACAAACGCGTTTACCAGATACCAAGGAAACGGCAGCGCCTTCGCGATGCGCAGGGCCGCCGCCGATTTCGTGTAGGCGTAATCGCCTTCAATAACGACTACTGAGTCCAAGAAACCGGATGGCAAGCGAGCCTGCTTCAACAGGGCTTGACCCGCGGGAGATTGCAGGGTTCCCAAGCGAAACACACCGCGTCTATCGCGCTGCACAATGAAGTCCGCGAAGCCGTTGCAGAAATTGCACACGCCGTCAATGAGAATCACGACGCTTCCACGAGCCGGGTTCATGAGAACGTTGCTCCCTCTCGGGTGGTTGTTCGTGGGTTGGCAGTCCGTTCCCTCCGGAGTACCACACCGATTCCTCGCCCAAGAGCCGCTCCACTTCTTCGCGGAGCGCCTTCGAAGCGGTAACTCGGCAGGCGCTTGTCGCATGAATGGTCACGTCGTCATGCTCCGGGGTGACGCAATGCAGATACACGTCGCACTTGCCTGGCCGCGCCCCCAGGGTATTGGCAAGCTTTGTTAGGAGCGCGTCGTCCAAGCCGATGGTGGTCAAGCGAATGTGAGCCGCTGTCGTCAACTTATCTTCGGCTTCCTCGATCGGCACGATATCGCTCGCGATCAACCCCGCCTCATCATTGCGGAAGCTCACACGTGCGGGGATCATCACGGCCATGTCGGTGACAACCAGACCTGCTTTCGCCTCGAAGAGGTCGGGAAAGATTGTGATCTCGCAAGGGCCTTCCAATGTTTCGAGTGCAATAAACGCCATCTTTTTGCCGCCTCGGGCGGTGACGTGATTCTTGATGACGCCGATCATCCCGCCGACGACAACATCCGTGCCTTCGCGAAGGTCCTGCAGTTGCGCAAGACTGTGCGAAGAATAGCGCTCGAGCGTTTGCGCATAGCGTGCAAGTGGATGGCTCGACACGTAAAGGCCGAGCATTTCCTTTTCGAATGCCAGCAACTCGCTTTCCGCCCACTCGGGCATGTCGGGTTTTCGATGAAGCGGACCTTCCGTGGAACCGCCGCTCATGAGGTCGAGCAGAGAAGTCTGCCCTGCTTCGCGCTCCTTCTGGCTCAACTGGCCTTCGCTGATTGCCGCGTCCAGGACCATTTCGACTTGACGGCGATTCCAGTGCGTATCCGCAAAGGCCCCCGCCTTATTGAGACTCTCCAGTACGCGCCGATTGATGAGGCGGGAGTCTACCCGCCCGCATAGGTCGAAGATATCTTTGAAGGGACCGGCTGCCTCGCGCTCGCTCACAATCGCCTCGACGTGCCCTTCGCCGACATTCTTGATGGCTCCCATGCCAAAGCGGATCCGGTCGCCTTCCACCGTGAATCCCGCGTAGCTGAAATTCACGTCGGGCGGCAAGACTTCGATCCCGAGCCGGCGGCATTCCTCGACGTAGATGCCGACCTTGTCGAGATTGCCCGATTCGGAAGAGAGCAGGGCGGCCATGAATTCGACGGGATAGTTGGCCTTGAGATACGCCGTCTGATAGGCGACGAACGCGTAGGCCATACTGTGCGACTTGTTGAAGCCGTACCCCGCGAACTGTTCAATCTTGTTGAACAGCATATCGGCAAGCTCTTCGCCAATCCCGTTTCCTTTGCAGCCCTCGACGAATTTACTGCGCTGCTCGGCCATCAGGTCGGCCTTCTTTTTGCCCATCGCGCGACGCAGGATATCCGCCTGGCCCAGTGTGAATTGGGCCGCGGCTTGAACGATTTGCATCACCTGCTCCTGATACAGCGCGACGCCATAGGTCTCCCTCAGGATCGGCTCGAGCAAAGGGATGTCGTACTGGACTTTGTCCGGATTGTGCTTGCTCTCGATATACTGATCCTTCATCTGCATTGGGCCGGGGCGGTACAACGCAATGAGCGCGCAGACTTCTTCGAGGCTTTCAAGTCCGATGCGTTTGGCCAGGTCGCGCATGCCCGAGCTTTCAAGCTGAAAGACGCCCATGGTCTTGCCGGACCGCAGCAGCGCGTACGTCTTCTTGTCGTTCGGTTCGAGGTTGTCGATGTCGATATCCGCGCCGCGGTTTTGGCGCACGAACCGCACTGCATCGTGCACCACCGTCAACGTGCGCAGACCGAGGAAGTCCATTTTCAAAAGACCGACTTCTTCCACGCCTTTCATCTCGAATTGCGTGGCCACCGTGTCGCTGTCCGCGGCTTTGAATAGAGGAACGTGATCGGTGAGGGGCTGATCGCAAATCACGACGCCCGCGGCGTGCGTGCCCACGTTTCCGACCGTTCCCTCAAGACGCGTCGCCAATTCCCACAATCGCTTGACTTGGGAGTCTTCTTTGATAAGGCGCTGGAGTTCGGGCTCGTTCTTCTGCGAGTACTCCAAGGTAATTTTCTGGCCGGGATCGTCGGGGATGAGCTTCGCGATCCGGTCGACTTCCCCATAGGGCATGCCCATCACGCGGCCTACGTTGCGGATAGCCTGCCTGGCTTTCATCCGGCCAAACGTGATGATCTGGCAGACATTATCTTCGCCGTATTTCGCGCGGGCGTATTCGATGACTTCGCCGCGGCGGTTGTAGCAGAAGTCCAAATCGAAGTCAGGCATCGAGATGCGCTCGGGATTCAGGAAGCGCTCGAACAGGAGGCCGAACCGAATGGGGTCGATGTTGGTGATTTTCAAGGCATAGGCCACGAGGCTTCCCGCGCCGGACCCGCGCCCCGGACCTACGGGTATGCCTTTGCTACGAGCGAAATTAATCAGGTCCCACACCAAGAGGAAGTAGTCGACGAATCCCATCTGCTCGATGACACCAAGCTCAAAGTCCGCTCGAGCAACATGGTCGCGGGATGGGTTGCCGTCATAGCGGTCTTCCAGGCCCAATTTCACCAATTCGCGCAAGTATCCATCGGGAGCGAATCCCTCGGGGGGAATGAAGCGCGGGATGAGATGGCTGTGAAGTTGAAGCTCCACGTTGCAGCGCGCCGCCACTTTCTCCGTATTCTCGATGGCGAGCGGGTATTCCTTGAAGCGTTCGCGCATTTCATCGGGGCTGCAGAAATAAAACTCGGGAGTCTCAAACCGGAACCGGTCCGGCTTGTCGAGCGTGGAGCCAGTCTGAATCGCCAGCAGCGCGTCGTGCGGCTCTGCATCGCGTTTGTCCGTGTAATGGCTGTCGTTGGTGGCAATGACCATCAAGCCGTGATGCTCGGCCAATTCCGCGAGCAGTGGATTGACCTTCTTCTGCTCGGGAAGGCCATGGTCCATCAGTTCGATGAGAAAGTTGTCCCGCCCGTAGATTGCGACATACTTGCGGATGGCTTCGTTCGCGCCATCCATGTCGCCGGCCAGGAGCGCCTGCGGAACCTCGCCTGCAAGACAGGCGCTGCTTGCAATCAGTCCTTCCTTGTGGCGCGCCAATATTTCGAGGTCCACTCGGGGCTTGTAGTGGAACCCTTCAAGATACCCCAGCGAACTGAGGCGGCAGAGATTGTGGTAGCCAATTTCGTTTTCGCAGAGCAGAAGGAAGTGATTGTTCGACGACCCCGCCGAACGGGCGGTCCGGTCGAACCGGCTTCCGCGTGCCACGTAGAGCTCGCAACCGATGATCGGCTTCACGTTTGCTTTTTTAGCCGCGGTGAAGAACTCCAATGCACCGAACATAGACCCGTGGTCGGTCAGGGCGCAGACCCGCATGCCGTATTCCTTACAGCGCTCGACCAATTCGTAAACTTTGCTTGCGCCATCGAGCACGCTGTACTCGGAGTGCACGTGGAGATGAACAAACCCGGAACTCATGCCAACTGCTCCAATACCATTGCCAACGCCGTTTCGGCGGTTTGCAATTTAATGTCTTCCCTACTACCGTTGAACATGCAACGGCGCACCGTTGTTCCAGCCTTTCCGGCGACCGCAACATAAACTAGCCCCACCGGCTTCTCCGTCGTTCCGCCGGCCGGCCCTGCAATTCCGGTTACGCCGATCCCCCAGTCCGCTGCGAATCGTACGCGCGCGCCCTCGGCCATTTGCTTCGCGACGGCCTCGCTGACGGCGCCTTCCGAGAGAATGGAGTCTTTCTTTACGCCCAGCAAATTGCACTTCGCCTGATTCGAGTACGTGACGACTCCCCCCTGGAAGTATCCCGAAGCCCCCGCAATGTTGGTGATGCGATGGGCAATCAGTCCCCCGGAGCACGACTCCGCGGAAGCTATGGTCTCCTTGCGTCGACCGAGTCGCTCTCCAATTTGTCTCTCTGGAACGGATACAGGCATGCTTTTCCCTCGCAGTTGACGATTGGCCGTGTTCCGCCTACGGTAGCACCCCACCGAAGGCTCGGGCAAGGTTGGTTATGTAGACGATGCGTCGCCGCGCATTCTTGAATCTTGTTCGCTGAAAACGCATAGTCTCTCTTCTGCCCGGGCGTCATCGCACGGTTCTATCGCAAACAGGGGGTTGCATGAAGAAGTTCGGTTCCATCGTGTTTTCGCTGTTGCTAATCGTCGTGTCCGCGCACGCGGTCGAACCTGCTTCGAAAGAAACGGGGGCAGCGCTTCAGAATGCTATGATTTGGTTGGATACGGCCCCGGCAGGCAAGCAGGCGTGGGTGGCGTTTCGCAAGACGTTTTCCGTCGATGCCAAGCCTGCGCGCGCCGTACTGAGCCTCTTCGCG
>JBHEKO010000255.1:0-5494 GCA_041859475.1 Candidatus Hydrogenedentales bacterium | reverse complement strand
CCGCCGGATCCGTGGTGCTCACCGTGCCGGTTCACGCGCCCTTGGCATGCAGGTTGGACGAGGTCGGTGTCGATGAGACGCAGCCGTGGCGGCGCAAGCACTGGAGCACCTTGAAGCAGAGCTACGGAAAGGCGCCGTTCTTCACCGATTACGCGGGGTTCTTTGAAGACGTGTATGGCAGAGAATGGACGAAGCTCAACGAGCTCAACCGCCATATGCTGACCTGGTTCCTGCAAACGCTGGGCATCGATACGCGCGTCGTGTATGCCTCCGAACTCAACGTGCCTGGAATTGCCACCGAACGCCTGATCAATCTGTTGAAGGCCGTGAACGCGGACCGGTACTACAGCGGCGCGTATGCCTTGGAGCAATACCTCGACGCGGCCCAGCTTGAAGCGGCAGGTATCGGACTCGAATTGCAGCATTGGACCGCCCCCGTCTATCCGCAGTCGCATGGAACGTTCATCGCAGATTTGTCCATCGTCGATCTGTTATTCCATTGCGGACCGGACTCACTGCATGTGTTGTTGAGCGAAACGGCAAACGAAACGCGAGGAATGGAATGAAGATTCCGCACAGTGCGCCGGCGATGAGCGAAGCGGAGACCGAAGCTGCCGCGCGCGTGCTTCGTTCCGGGCAGTTGTCGCAAGGTCCGGAGGTGGCGGCATTCGAAGAGGAATGCGCAGCCTTCGTGGGGCGCAAGTATGGCGTGGCGACGAGCAGCGGAACCGCGGCGTTGCAGTTGGCATTGGAGGCGGTGCATTCCGGTGCCGAGTTGAAAGTGGCAATGCCGACGTATGGGTGTGTGTCGCTGTCAACGGCAGTCGAACTGGCGGGGGGCTATCCCGAGCTCTGCGAAGTCGGGTACGACTTCAATCTCGATCCGGCGGGCGTGTCGGATGACTGTCCCCTCGTTATCCTACCGCATTTGTTTGGCGCACAGGCGCGGTTGCCGCAAGGCAAAACTGTCATCGACGACATCGCACAATCTATAGGCGGTCCCACGGGCCGCGCCTCCGTCGCGGCCGTCGCCTCGTTCTACGCGACGAAACTCATGACGTCCGGTGGCGAGGGCGGTATGGTGCTGACCGATGATGCAGATGTTGCCGGCTATGTACGCGACCGGCGCGACTACGACAACCGCGACGACTATGAGCGACGGTACAACTACAAGCTCACGGAACTGCAGGCTGCCGTCGGCCGCATTCAACTGCGCCGGCTTCCCGGATTCATCGAGCGCCGCCGGGAAATCGCCGGGCGTTACGAGGCGGCATTTCGCGGATATCCGCTGCGGTTGCCCAGCGGTGACGGACATGTGTATTTCCGGTATGTTGTCCAGACACCCCTGCGCGAGGCGCTCGAACGATCCCTGAACGAACAAGGGATTGAGGCGAAGCGCCCGGTGTATCTCCCCGCTCATCACTATTTCGGCTATTTCGGTGGGGACTTCCCCGTGGCGGACGAAGTCCACGAGCGTTGTCTTTCGCTGCCCATCTATCCGTCGTTGACAGACGCCCAGACAACGTTCATCATCGATAGCGTAAGCCGGTTCTTCTCGTGAGCGCCGGGCGCGGGTTGGAATAAGGGGCTGGGCATGCTTCAGCAATTGCACTATTGGCCGCGAACCTATATCCAGGTCGGGTGCATCGCATTTCTCGTGGCAGTGGTCTTGATGCCCATTGCGATTCGCTTGTTGTCGAAGCTCGGCGTCATGGACCAGATAGCCGAGAATAAGATCCACGAGAAACCCGTCGTGCGCGGCGGGGGCATCGTCATTTTCATCGCGTTTGCCGTCGCCGCCCTGTATCCAAACTACCGCGACAACCCCATGAAAGGCGTCCTGCTAGGATCCGCAATCTGCCTTGTGGTCGGCGCCATCGACGACATCAAGGGCGGGATTCCGGCTGTCCTTAAGTTCTTCACGCTCGTCGGCGTCACCATCATTATGTCGCAGTTCGGCGTCCTTATCCGCGTTTTCGGAAGTTACCCGCTCGACCTCTTCCTGACGATTCTCTGGGTCGTCGGCGTCACCAGCGCCATCAACGGAATCGACAACATGGACGGCCTCGCGGGCGGTATCTCCGCCATCGTTTCCACGATGTATCTCATTATCGCCCTCCAAGCCTTCATTGCCGCGGGCACCGAAACCAGTCTCTCCTGGTTTGGACTCTTGGCCGCGGGCCTCATCGGTTCCAACGTCGGGTTCCTTATCTTCAACACAAGACCCGCGCGCATTTTCATGGGCGATTCCGGCAGTTTCTTCCTCGGATTCACCCTCGCTGCCCTGGGCGTCATGGGCGAATGGAGCCGCAATCCCATCGTCTCCACCAGTATTCCCCTTCTCATCCTGGGCGTGCCCATCTTCGACTTTGTTTATATCCTTGTTGCCCGCATCATTCGCGGCGATACGCGCACTGTGCGGCAAGTCATCGATCACTGCGCAACCGATCACCTGTCGCATCGCCTCGTCTGGATGGGGTTTTCCCAACACCAGGCCGTCCTGTTCATCTATTTGCTCTGCCTGGTCATGGGCATCAGCGGCGTCCTGCTGCGAAATAGCACCAGTCTTGTCGACACTGCCCTTGCACTCTTTCAAGGGCTGACTATCGTGTCGCTGGTCTTTATTCTCATGGCGATCGCCGCGCGCAGTTCCCGCGCTGAAATCGCCAAGAAAGAAGCGATGCGTTTCACAAACACAGACCAACAACAAGTTTCGGACGCGCACGAGTCCAAACGGGGGGAACCATGAATCGAAGGTATAAGTCACTGGGAAGTGCGCTGCTCGTGGCGCTGGCGGCGACCCTGTCGACCGCTCAAGAGCCACCTGCAAAGGAGGGGACCGCTGTGGAACGCAAGACTACCTGGAGCGTGATGGACTTTGGAGCCGTGGCCGACGAGACCACCGACAATACGGTGGCGTTTCAGAAGGCGCTCGCTGCCGCCTCGGCGGCGGGCGGGGGAGTTGTGGAAGCACCCGCGGGCAAGTTTGGCTTCAACGGCTCGCTGGTGTTTCCGAAAGACGTAACGCTTCGTGGCGTTTTTGCCTATGCCCCCGCTCACGCGGGCATTCGCGATAAGCGCGAGGATGAGATGCCCGTGTATGGCACCGTGCTGCTGCCGCGAGGAATGGCCGGCTTGGAAGGAGGATCGCCCTTCATCAAACTCGATTCGAATTCGGTCCTCCAAGGCGTATGCGTCCACTACCCGAATCAAAAGCCCGACGCGGAAGTACCCACGCCGTATCCGTACACCGTTGTCATGCGCGGCAACAATTCCGCCGTCGTCGACGTCGAACTGCTCAATCCCTACAACGCCATCGATGCCAGCCAAAATCAGCGCGTCCTCATTCGCAATGTCCATGGCCAGCCGATTCATATCGGCCTCTACATCGACCACATCTACGATATCGGCCGCGTCGAAAACGTCCACTGGAATCCTTGGTGGTCACTCAACACCCCTGTATTCAAATGGCAAATGGAAAACGGTATCGCATTCATCTTCGGAAAGAGCGATTGGCACTATGTCCTGAATACGTTTTGCTTCGGTTATCACATCGGCTACCAGTTCATCGAAACGAAGTCCGGGGTCACAAACGGCAACTTCCTCGGCATCGGCGCGGACAATTGCCAGACGGCCGTCTCGATCGAAAACTCTTCGCCCATCGGCATCCTCATCACCAACGGCGAATTCGTATCCTTCGACGGACCCGATCCGACCATGGTCCGCGTCGAGAAGACGAACTCCGGGGCCGTGCGCTTCTCGAACTGCGCGTTTTGGGGGCCGTGCAACCGCATCGCCGTTATCGCCGGAACTGGCGTGATTGGATTCAGCGATTGTACGTTCCAACAATGGGGCCACCGCGACAAACCTGTCCACGCAATTGTGGCCGTCGGCGGCACGGTGTTGGTGCGGGGCTGCGAATTCCACGAGGACAAACCGCAGGTATTGCTCGGCGAGGAAGTGAAACGCGCAATTGTCACGGAAAACGTCGTGGAAGGTGCGGTCCGCATCGGGAACAACTCCAAAGGCAAGACCGTCGTCGATCAGAACATCGGCACGGAGTAGCGGACAGGCTCAGTACGCGCGTTGGTAGGGACGTTTCGCCGAAACGTCCGCGGGCAAACGTAGTTCGCGGGTAGTGGCAGGGAGGCGCTTTCGGCGAAAGCGCCCTACCTTGCGCCCTACCTTGCGATCCACCGCGTGCCGTCGGCGAATACGGTTTGAAAGCCGAACTGCTCCGATGCGGGATCGATCTCCACGAGGGTCGCGCCTTTTCGAAGGCGGTCGGCCCCATATCCGCCGTGGCCGGTAGCGCGTCCATACGAAAGGACGATCCCGTCTTCCTCGAACCAGAAGTCGTTTGCGTGGCTGTGTCCCACGAAGCAGGCGCGCACATTTCCCGCACGCCGCAGACCGTCGAACAGCGTGCCGTCGTCGTCCCAGTAGAGGACTTCCTCTTGGGCGATGCCGTGCGTTCGACCTTCGAGACGCGCCGTTTCATACTGCTTGAGCGGGATGTGGAAGTAGACAAGTGCAGGCAATAGCCGGGCGCGGGCTTCATGCAAGCGCTCGGACTCCCGCTCCAACCACGCCACGTCGTCGTGCGTGAGCGAACGCGCGTGCGAATTCAGAACGAATACGTCCCAGCACGCGGTGCCATTCGCCTGAATCTCGACGCGATAATTCCTGCCGCTGTCGCCCAAAGTACTCCCCGCGCCCAATGACGCGGCGCCGCGCAGAAACGCCTCCGCGACCGTATCCCGATGGTCGTGGTTGCCCGGCGTAAAGGCCCACGGACTCCGCAGCGAATCGAGGAAGGCGAGGTCGCGCTGCATGATCGTCTGCGCCCGATACCCATCGTCATCGCAACACCAAATGTCCCCCGTGACGGCGAGCAGATTAGGCGTCGTGTTCGCGACGATGGCGCGTACGTCCGAATAGGTCTGCTCGGCAAGGCTGTCGCCTTTGTCGCTGTGAAAATCCGTCAGTTGCAGGATGCGAAACGGCCGATGGCCGTCTGCGTGAAGGACAGCGCAAGCGTGTGCTATGTCTTGTGGCACAGAAGTTCTCTTCCAGTTACAGGCAGCGAATGGTACCTGAATCACAGACCACATGCGATCAGGCCGATCCGGCCTATCCGTCCTATTGGATTGCTCCCATCTCTCGCTTGACCTTCGTGTACGCAGCACGTACTCTAGAAAGAATGTAATGACAATTAGCGGAAGGCCCATGTCTCATGAAACACACGGTTGTGTACGGCGTCGATGCCACTCCCCTCGAACGCAATGCCTGCGAGGACCTCAAGTCGGATCTCGAGAAAGTCGTTGGCCCGCCGGTCTTCTTGCACGAGGAACACCTGGGGCGCCACGATGAGGGAACGGTATACCTCGTAGGCACCCCCTCTTCGTGCGGTTGGGTTGGGATGCTGGCAGACCACGGGGAAATCGACGTCACGCATGAACACCCGGGCAAGCAAGGCGGAATCATCAAGCGC
>JBHEKO010000087.1:0-2639 GCA_041859475.1 Candidatus Hydrogenedentales bacterium | reverse complement strand
GCCCTCGCACCACATTGGGTTTCAATTCGGCGTGAAGCCCGACAAGGCCCGCGAACGGAAACTGATTGGCGGCTGGCTTCCCGCCCCGATGTCGACGTTCTCCGACGGGGACATTGTGTACCGGCAAACCACATTCGTGATTCCCGGCGGCGAAGCCGTGGCAACTGCGGCGAATTGGATCTACACGAAACCCCTATGTGTGTCGGGCATTGAGATCGAAAATATCGGCGCCTCGGCAGGCGCGGTGCAGTTGTCGTTTGGCGGACGTGCGGGTGCCAACCCGCACGCTGTGACCGCCGTGCCTGAAGGGGCAATCGCCTCCGTCGATGGCGCAACCTACTTCTTCGCCGACATGCGCGGCGCGGCCCCTCTCATTTGTGGGGTCGCGGAAAGCTCCGTGTCGTTGACTGGCTCTCTGAATGCGGGACAGAAGGTCGCGGCCATAATCACTATTCCCTTGTGGGATCTGCCTGCGGATGCGTATCTGCAAGCGGCGGCCCCGGCAGACTGCCTTGAAGCCTTGCGCGCGTATTGGGTCAAGGCGCTCGACGGGGCAATCGAAATTGCGACACCCGACGCGCTGTTGAACGACGTGCTTCGCGCCGCGCAAGTCCATTGTTTGATGGCGGCGCGCAGCGAGGAGGACGGCAAACGGGTGGCGGCGTGGATCGCGTCGGACCGTTACGGTCCGCTCGAAAGCGAGGCCCACTCGGTCATCCTTGGCATGGACCTCATGGGGCAGACCGAATACGCCCAACGTTCCCTGGATTACTTCATCGCGCGCTACAACGCGGCGGGCTTCCTTACCACGGGGTATACCGTTGTCGGAACCGGGCAACATCTTTGGACGCTTGCACGCCACGCCCGGCTTAGCGGAGACACGGCGTGGATACAGGGCGTTTCGCCGGAAGTCGCGCGCGTCTGCAGATGGATCGTGGCGCAGCGCGCGAAGACCAAAGCCTTGGGCGGCAATACCGATGAGAACCCCGAGTATGGTTTTGTTCCGCCGGGAGTGGGCGCGGACTGGAACCGGTACGGCTACCGTTTTTCGCTTCAAGCGCAATACTACGCGGGTCTTCACGACACGGCGCAAGTCCTGTTGGCGGCCAATCATCCCGATGCGCAAGCGCTGCTCGACGATGCCGCGGCATTTCACGACGACATCACCCGAGCATACCGTTGGAATCAAGCGCGCACGCCTGCCGTGGCGTTGTCCACGGGGGCGTATGTCCCCGGCTACAGCGGCATGCTCTACGCGTTCGGGCCGACAGGCGACGTGTTCCCCGGTGAGGACGGAAACCGGAGCTGGTGCTACGACATCGAATTGGGATCGCACCACTTGGTCCCGCTCGGCGTATTTCCCGCGGACGGTACCGATGCGGACTGGATCATGGACCACATGGAAGACGTGATGTTCCTCGAATCGGGCATGGGCGATTATCCGCGAGAGAAGAACCATTCCGATTGGTTCAACTACGGCGGCTTTGCCAAGGTGCAGCCGTATTACGCGCGCAACGCGGAAATTTGCGCCCTGCGCGACGACGTGAAACCGTATATCCGTTCTTACTTCAATGCGCTGGCCGCGATGCTGAGCTTGGAGAATCTCTCGCATTGGGAGCATTTCCACAACATCGCCGCGTGGAACAAGACGCACGAGACGGGTTGGTTCCTCGTGCAGTCGCGCACGATGTTCCTCACCGAGCGCGGAGATGCGTTGTGGCTTGCGCCGTTCGTGACGGACCGCTGGCTCGAAGACGGCAAGACGGTGTCTGTCCGCAATGCACCGACGCAGTTTGGTGCGGTGAGCTACCGCATTCAGTCCAACGTCGCCAAAGGCTACGTGGACGTGGAAATAGACCCGCCAACGCGGACCGCGCCCAGCGAAATTGTGATTCGGCTGCGCCACCCCGAAGGCAAGGTAGTTCGCAAGGTGTCGATCGAAGGCCAAGGAAGCGCGGCCATCGATGCCGCAACGCAAACGGTGCACGTGACGAATTGGAATCGCGCAGTGAAGATGCGTGTGTCTTATTAGCGAGTGTTTGTCCCCAATCGCCGCTCGCGCGGCAGGGATGGAGGTAGACATGGAACGCCTTGAGAAGGTTGCCGTCTTGGATAACGAGGTGCTCGCGGAGTTGCTGGATTCGATGCTTACCGAACGCGAGATTCCGCACCTCATGCGCAGCTATCGCGATTCCGTATACGACGGTTTGTTCCAGACGGCGGCGGGTTGGGGTCATATCGAAGCGCCTCCCGAGTATCGCACGCAAGTCTTGGCCGTGCTTGACGAAATCGAGCAGCAAGCGGAGCAGATCTCCGACGAAGAATACGACGGCACTGACACGGAGGACGATTCCCACGAGGAGTAGAATCCGCAGGAGTCCGGTGTTCCACGCGGAGGTTGACTGGCCAAGCGTGCCTCGGCGGTGGGCACGGCTTGGCCGGGGATAACGCAATGCCGCGGAATCGCCTTGCGACAGGAATCGTCTTGCGTACTTACCTAACTAGGTGTATTCTGATGAGTGGGAATACTCCCGAAACCGAGGGGGATCGAGCTATGGTCAAGACCAAAGTCTCCGCATCGTCCAAGGCCGCGAAGTTGGCCGGAAAGGTCGTAGGCCTTCAGAAGAAGGCGTTCGACC
>JBHEKO010000663.1:0-5599 GCA_041859475.1 Candidatus Hydrogenedentales bacterium | reverse complement strand
GGGCAAATTCCCTCTTTGGCTGAGCAGCGATGTACAAGAAGTTGTCCGAAACCTCCATGCTTTAGGTAAATGCCATGATCCGGGGATTTCGTGCATTGTCGGGCAGGATGCCAACAACAATTACTTTGCTTTCGCTTACCTATGTGTCACTCCGAACTCTGCCGTGTACGGCAAGACCGCCATGCGAAACCAACTATTCCCGGTTGAGACATCGTCCGTTGTTGAGGATATTGCAATACATGAAGCGCACGATAGGTTACAGCGCGTGATGGAAGGCAGGAAGGAATCAATCACGACAGCACAGTTGGACGAGAGAATCGCAGAATTCGAGTCCAGATACAGACCGGGGAGTTGCTCCGTCTTCTCCTGCGGGCCCAATACTCGCCAAATCAAGCTGCTTTCACAAGGGACGCGTGGCTCGCAGGTCTAGTGGCAAACAAACGAAGGGGGCATGTTTTCATGCCCGCAGGGAAGTCCTACTACTCAGACGAGCCGAGTTTCAGACCTCATAGGTATTCTGGCGCGAGTTCTCACAGAAATCAAGACGCCAGCCCATTGCGATCTACCAAATTCAAGAAAGCCGATGAATATAGGGCTTGCGGGCGGACCCGCCCTCCTCACGGCATGGAGCCGAGTTTTGTTCACCGACAAAGAAATTATCGCAAAGGAACGCGATGGCGTCAAGAATTGCGTAGACGCCGAGTCGTAGGACCCACCTGTCAGCGGCTGCCGCCCGCGCACGGCGGCCTGCCAAAACTTCCGCGCGTGCCTACACCGTGAGTACGCCCGCAGAGCGACTTGAAACCCGCAGGCAAGTGGACAAACGGCAACACCGAGTGCAACAAACCAGCCCTTATATATAGGAACATACTTTCGAGGGCCAAACCATGCCGATGCAGTCCCGTTCACAATCCCGCGCCTCCCTGGACTCCGGACTCCCCGGACTCCAGACCTCAGCCTCGCGAGGGACCCTTGAATCGTCAAATTGTTCGCATGGGTGCACCCCCTACGGAGAACCGGACCCGGCCCCCATGTACCCAACATCTTGGGCCCTAATCCAAAATCCAAAACTCTCTACCCCTTGAACCGTCAAAGTATTCGCAAGGGTGCACCCCCCCACCATTTTCCAACTGACTTCGGGCGCGGCGATTTGATAGAGTAGGAACACGGGGGACAGAGGTCGAGTTCTCGACCATACAAGGACGAACGGAACATGGCGAACAAGAGTGTTGGCTCGGATTCATTGGCAATGAAAGTCGAGAAGGAATACCGCGGAAAGAAGTTCCGCGTTGCGTTTATTGGCTGCGGCGGAATATGCCAGACGCATATGGCCGCGTTGCGCGAGATGCCCGACGTCGAAGTCGTTGCGGGGGTGGACATCCTTCCGGAGCGCCTGAAGGCCTTCGAGGCTCGGTGGGGCGTAACGAAGCTCTACAAAGACTGGAAGAAGATGCTCAAGGAAGTGCAGCCGGACGGCGTCAGCGTATGCACCCCGAATGGCGTCCACGCAGCCCCGACCATCGACGCGCTGAATAGCGGATGCCACGTGCTGTGCGAGAAGCCCATGGCGATGACACCGGCCGAATGCGAGAAGATGATTGCCGCGGCAAAAAAGGCCAAGAAGAAGCTCGCGGTTGGGTTCCAGTACCGCTACCATCCGAACACGCAATTCCTGAAGCGCGCTCGCGACAACGGCGAGTTCGGCGACATCATGTTCGTGAAATGCCAGGCGCTGCGGCGGCGCGGCATCCCGAACTGGGGCGTGTTTGGCCAGAAGAAGCTGCAAGGCGGCGGGCCGATGATCGACATTGGCGTGCATATCCTGGAGATGGCCCACTACCTCATGGGGTCGCCCAAACCCGTCGCCGCTTCCGGCAACACGTGGACCTTCATGGGCAACAAGCCCTCGAAGGTCGTGAGCCCGTGGCCGAATTGGGACTACAAGACATACACCGTCGAAGACCTCGCCATCGGTCAAATTCGGTTTGCGAACGGCGCGTTGCTTCAAGTCGAAGCGTGCTTCGTGGCGCATATCGAGAAGGACGTCTGGAACTTCAACTTCATGGGTACGAAGGGCGGCGGCCAATGGGATCCCCCCATGCTCTTTGCCGACCATCACGACACAATGGTCAACACATCCCCCGGATATGTGGGTAATAGCACGACCTTCGAACAATTGTTCCCACTCAAGCTGCGCAATTGGGTCGATGGCTGCGTAAAAGGGTCGCCGCTGGAGGCCCCGGCCGAGGCGGGTTTGGCCGTTCAAAAAATGCTCGATGGCGTCTACCGTTCCGCTGCCGCGGGCAAAGAAGTCGCAATCAAGTAGTCGTCGCTCAAAGGTGCACATTGAAATCCCGGACAGGCAGAATTCAATCTCTGCCTGTCCGGGCTATGAGTAGTGTGTACCGCGACGACACGAACAAGGGAGCCGCAATGAAACTCGTGTGTGCGCTAACAACGCTGCTTACGCTCGTGGCCGCTGTGGCGTTGGGCGAAGAACCAGCCGATAGCGGCTCAATCCTCTTCGACGCGTCATACGGAAAGGCGTTGCCCGGCTCTACACCAGCCGTCGATCTCTGGTGGGCCTCATCCGGGTGGAAGGTCAGCAAGTGCCGTCCCGCACCCACCGCAAAGGCCGGTGCAATCGAGATTCGCGCCGCCCAAAACGAGTGGGACGCCGCGCAACTTGTCGTGCGTCCGTCAACTCCGCTCAAGGGGTTCATCGCGCAGGCAAGCGCGCTCGCGGGGCCCGGCGGAGCTACGCTGGATGCCGCAAATGTGGAAATCTTGCGCGTCCGCTACGTCACGATCCAACGGCAGACCGACAAGTGGGGCGCGCTCGCGCCCTGGCCGGATCCGCTGCCCCCGTTCAAAGGCCCTATCGATCTGGACGCGGACCCCAAGGCCCCCAATCAGCCTTTGTGGATTCGCGCATTCGTCCCCAAAGGTACCCCGCCCGGAGTCTACAAGGGCACGATAACGTTGACCGCGCAAGGCTATGCCGCCGAAGTCCCTTTACGTGTGGTGGTCTATGCGTTCGAGTTGCCCGACCGAGCGACGTGCCAGACGGCCTTTGGTTTCGGCGACGGCTACGTCTGGGAATACCAGAAGATTTCGGACCCGGTGCAGCGGCGTGAAGTGCTGGACAAGTATTGGCAGAGCTTCCGCAATCACCGCATCTCGCCCTATCACCCGACGCCCCTTGTAGACTTGCCGGTCGAATGGGTCAAGCTTGGAGAGAACGAAGGCGCAGACTTGCCCGAAGCCGACCGCAAGCTTATGCAGGCGAATGCGCTCACGCCGAAGTTCGACTGGCCTGCATGGGACGCGGAAATGGAACGCGTGTTTTCCACCTACGCCTTCAACTCGTTCCGGCTTGGACTGCCAAACATTGGCGGCGGGAATTTGCAGGGGTTTGCCGAAGGTACGCGCGAGCATGAACTCGCGTTCAACGCATACTGCCGGACGATGCAGGAGCATCTGCGCGAAAAAGGGTGGCTCGATTACGCCTATGTCTATTGGACCGACGAACCACGAAAAGAAGACTACCCGAGTGTTCAGAAGGGCTTTCTGAAGCTCAAAGCGGCCGCGCCGGATATCACCCGGATGATCACCGAGCAAGTGGTCCCCGAACTGGTTGGTTGCGCAAATCTGTGGTGCCCGGACACATGGTGGTACGAGCACGACAAGGCGGAAGAACGCCGCAAAGAAGGCGACCGGTTCTGGTGGTACGTCTGCACCGTGCCCAAAGCGCCGTTTCCCGGACTCTTCATCGACCATCCGGGCACGGATCTGCGTGCGTGGTTGTGGCAGACCTGGAAGTACAAGATCGATGGTGTGCTGGTCTGGGCTAGCAACCTGTGGTCAACCAGTCCAGCCTATTCGGGCGCACCGCAAAATCCCTACGAAGACCCAATGTCGTGGGTGAGCGGCGAAGGCACAAAGCCCGACGACAAAGAACCCTGGGGTAACGGCGATGGCCGGTTCATGTACCCGCCAGAAGCAGCTGCCAGCGCACAGCAGGCCGAGACCATTCTCGATGGGCCTGTCGACAGCATACGTTGGGAGATGCTGCGCGATGGCATCGAAGACTACGAGTACATGGTGATCTTGAGACATCTCATCGACGAGCAGGGCGACAAAATCTCCGCAAGGAAACGGAAACAGTTTGAGAAACTGCTCGTCGTGCCCGAGGAAATCACGAGCGGCCTCAAGGCATTTACGAAGGATCCGGCGCCAATCGAGAAACACCGCGACCGCGTTGCGAAAGCCATCGAAGCGCTCAGCGCGCAGTAAGACGCATCGTCGAGATCGAAGGAACGCGCGCAACTGCGCTTGGGACTATTTGGGCTCCCCCGCTTCCATGACCACGCGAAACCCGTACCCAACGCCGGGCGCGTAGGACATGCGGCATGCGGAACGCAGAAAGAACGCCTTGCTCCCGTGCTTGCCTCCACGCATGACACGGGCCCCGTCCGTTCCCTTTTTGACCGGGTCCGTTACTTCTTCGCTCGTATAGAACGTGGGATCGAAGACATCGAGACAGTATTCGGATTGGTTGCCAGGCAAGTCGTAGAGTCCCCAGGGGTTGGGCGGAAACGCCTTGACCGCGGTAATCTTCGCGCGGTATTGCCCGGCAGGGTTATATCGCGTGGCCTTCTCGCCGTCGAAGTTGGCTTGATCTGTGGAGATAGTCTCTCCGGTGTAAAACGCGGTCGTGGTGCCCGCACGGCACGCGTACTCCCACTCCGCTTCCGTGGGCAAACGGAATGTACGTCCGGTCATGGCTGATAGCAGCTCGCAGAATTCCCTGGCTTCGTACCAGGTAGTCTCACTCGCAGGAAGGTCCTGATTCTCCGAAGTGATCGCGCGCGTTTCATCCCCCATGACGGCGACGTATTGCGCGCCGGTCGTCGGCGTTGCCGCCATGTAGAACGCCCGCGAGATTGTGACCTTGTGCTGGGGACGCTCCTCTTTCCCGCCGTCTTCGCTCTCGGGAGATCCCATCATGAAGCTGCCCGCGGGGATCCGAACCAGTTCAAGCATGGCCTTCCCGCCTACATCCAACACAAGGGAGGCAGCCTCGCGATCATCTGATGGGGACATGCTCACTTTCGTAGTCCGGATCAGTTCCTCACGGCGCGCTTTGCGTGCGGCTTCCTGCGCCTGCTTTCGATCCTCAACCTCCTTCCGGCCTTGGGCGCAGAGCGCCACGGCATCGTCCTGCCAGGCGCGGAAGGTTGCAGCGTCAACGCGGGCGTTGTGCTCTGCCTCGCGTGGATTGGTGTCGTTCAGGAATTCCTCCAGATTCGGGTACCCGTCGCCATCCTCATCGCGAAGAGTGTCGGATCCGTCGTTGGCGTTGAGGCCGTGGCGCGTTTCCCACTCGTCCGGCAATCCATCGCTGTCTGTATCTTGGGGCGGCTCGCCTTTCGCAAGTTCGGGCCATCCCCCGACCTCGTTCTGCGAGTCGATGATGCGTCCCGTCCCCGACCGCACTTCATTCATGAGTCGCGTGTCGGCGCTGTCTCGCTGAGGAAGCACAGCACCCGCATGTTCCAAGACGCGTTCCAGAGCCTGCTCAGGCGAGTCCGTCTCC
>JBHEKO010000262.1:0-5739 GCA_041859475.1 Candidatus Hydrogenedentales bacterium | reverse complement strand
GTACGTGAAGCTGAACGGCGTCTCTAGCCCATACGGGTCACGAACCACTTGAAGGGGAAGTTCGCCGAGCCAGACCGTACTGCCGTCCCGCAAGGTGAGGCGCGCTTCGGCCCAATCCGCTTGGTCACACGCGATGCCGTCTCCCCCGTCGGTTACGATAAGCGTGAACTCCCCGACACCGCCGAGGTCAACCGATACAGGAACCGCAGGCATACCTTCTTTGAGTACAGCCGAACGGAACAGTTCCTTCTCTCCGGCTGCGACAGCAAAGGCAACGGAACCCCTACCGCCAGACGTATTGTCGTTCGAATCGACGCCAACGACGGCCTCAAACCGGACAGCATCTTTCAATCCGCGAACGTGGACCCTGCTGAAGGCGTGACAATAGAGGCCTTTCTTGTGCTCCCCGTCGGAGATGCGGAGCGGTCTGCCGCCACGTTCGTTGAGTTGAACCGGGTCGTTGTTGGCCTCCACGGAGAGGTGCGCAATAACTGGTTGAGGGGCTGTCTTCCCCTCGAATACGGACGCTGACCATCGGTCTGCTGCAATTCTGTCGCTTTCGGATGCGCCTGACGCTCCTGCCGCACACAAGACGAGAAGCGCGATTGCCAACGTTATTGTTCTCATGATACCCCCTAAACCTCCGTCATAAGCGTGCGCCATGATATCCGCCTTCGTGCGCCCGCCTGTAGTTGCTCCAGTCAGACTCTCTATCGGACACGCAACCGGACCCGTGTCCGAAACATATATCATCCGCTCCCCGGTGTCAATCCCACTGTCCGGATTCGTTCAAAGGGGCCCAAGGCCGAGTAGCGGGTCTCGACGATCCCACAGAAAGACGTTCACGGGGCTTTCGGAGTACTGCCCATCGCCCTACCCAAAGCGCGCAACTACGCCAGGAACGGCTCCGGTATGGTTCCGTCGGCTTGAATAGGGACATCCCACGTCACCACGCCGCCCTTGCCGGTAATGCCCTTCGTAATTGCGAAAACCTGCTCGTCGGTAAAGCGGGGAGGAGCCGCCCCCCAGAACTTCCCCAAGAAGCTCAGCATGTGGTACTGGCGGCCATCGACTGTCGGACCCGGACACACGAGTTTGTCTGCGTCATTGATCTCGCCGGCCGTATAATCCTCGGCCTGCGACAACAAGATGATCGGGTCTCGGACGCCGGGGTTGAAGGCAACGATGGACTTCGGATTCCCCGAGCGAGCCGCAGCCGCGAAGCTCTCGAAATTCGGCGCATCGGGATGTTGATACATCGCGACCGAGAAGTAGCACCCGTCGAACCACCATCCCGACACCTTGTCCCCCCAGCGGTTCGACCATTCCTGAATCACAGACTCCCATTTGCGCTGGAAGTTGACGAGCCGGTCGTCGCCGCCATCGGGTCCACCTTCCGGGTGGGTCCACGTCGGGTACTTCCCGTTCTTCCATTCCAGCGCCTTCATGGCTACCGGGTCCCGGTCGGGCGCGCCCGCGGGCAGGTAGACCATCAACCGAATTCCCTTGGGAGCGAGCGCAGCGGATAGGTCGGCGACGAGGTCGCGGGACGCGCACTTGCTGGGGCTAATGCCCACGATCGTGTCGTAGGTCGCGTTTGGCGTGCAGTAATGACCCGAATTCTGGCCCAGCGTAATGACGTAATATCCCGCGCCCGTGGAGGCCACATCAGCTGCAAGCCGGTTGACATCGAAGCTTGCCACGGCCCGATTCCACTCTTCGGGAGTGGTGGCGTCGCCGGTCAGGTAGTGCGTGAACACCCCCCACTTAGCCTCGCGAAACCACTGGGTTCTTTCGGCAGAAAGATCGGCCGCTTCGGCGATCCCACACACCATGGCCACACACAACACACATGTCGGAATCCGCATGGTCCCCCCTCTGTTGTCTCCGTATTCGATTTGCTTCCCACACCGGATTGGGAGTCGCTTCGTTTAATGTGCTACCGTGAGATTAGCATACATTGGCTGTAGGTACATCGGCCAGAAAACATGAGGCGCACGCGCCGATTCGTCCCGATCCGGAAATCATGAGGCAGGAGGTTACGGCATGAGACGCATCGCAGTTGGGGCACTCTGCCTGCTCGCGAGCACGGCGGCATTGGCGCTTGAGTTGGACAACGGCACGCTTGCCCTAACGCTAGGCTATTCGGAGGAAGGAGAACCCGGCATTGCGGCGGTCAAATGGTCCGCGGGCTGGTCGGCAGTTCTTCACGAGGAGCAAGGCGAGGTTGAGGGCGTAGCATGGCAAATCGCCGGCGACCCCGTATTTCTGAAGGCAACGGCGACTTCCGTACGGCCCGATGGCCTCCAGGAAACACGTGTGGTCGAACTAGCCAAACAAGGATCTCTCCTTCGAAGCTACGTCACGCTGAACAATCCGGGGTCCAAAGAAGTCGCTGTGACGACCTATCCCGTCTGGGAAGGGAATTGGTCGCTTCCGAAGAAGAAGCGAACCTTCACCAATTGGCGCGCCCTCTCGTTTGAACCCTATTCGATGGCGTTGGACAAAGGGTCGAAGATTGAGGTCGGCAGCCGTCTCCATAGTTCCGACGATATCGAAAAGGGCGTCAATCCCTATTGGGTCGTCTCGGACGGCAAGACTCAACTCTACTTCGCGTTGGCGTGGTGCGGAGGGTGGCGCGCGAAGATTGCAGGGACGGACAATTCGTTGACCTTCACGATCGAGCTGCCCAAGGACGAGACCCAGTTGAAATTGGCACCCGGCGAGTCGATTGCGGGACCCATCGCCGAACTTACCATCGTTCGCGAGTCGGAGGAGCGGCTGAGCAGGGCATCGTGGCTGGCGCAACGGTGCGCACTTACGCGCACGCTGTACGGCGGGCCCGCGCCGAGCTATCCGTTCACCTACAACAATTGGTACACGACGCGCTTTGCGGTCGATGGGCCCTTCTTGCAGCGCCAACTCGACAACCTCGATCCCTACACTTTCGACTACTTTCTGGTCGACGCCGGATGGTATCGATGCGTGGGCGATTGGACGCCTGACCCCGCGAAGTACAGCGAAGGACAATTCGAAGGAATCCTCGCCGCGGTACGCCAGAAAGGGCCGCGGGTCGGCATATGGACCTGCCCACAGTTCATGAATGTCCCCAAGGACGTCAAAGAACTCCCGAAGGAAGTCGATCAGCCGGGGTTCTACCGGAAGTTCATCGATGGCCATCTTATCGACATGGCCGGTACGGATTTCACCGCATTCCTGCTTGACCACGTAGCCACGCTGCGCTCGCGCTACCACGCCGACTGGTGGAAGTACGACCAGGACTTCTTCACCCCGGAAACGCGCCACGGCGTCATGAAGAATGTCGTAGCGCTGCAGAATGCCCTCACGGCCGTCCGCGCCGCGCACCCCGATCTCATGATTGAGGATTGCCAGAGTGGGGGGCGCATGCTCAATGAATTCACGTTCATGATCGCCCAGAATCAATGGATTCGAGACGGCGGCAGCACGGGACCCAAGCATGCCAAAGCCATCCTGCGCGAGGCTTTGGGGTCCCTGTATTTCCTGCCGCCGTGGACGAGCAATCGCTGGACCAACAACCCGGACCAGAACGATCCCAATGACGACGAGTTCACGCGGACGTATTGCCGAAGCGCGATGCCTGGGACGTGGGGGCTGGTGGCCGATCTCTCCAAGATTCAGCCCCGACAGCGAGACGTCATCGTGGCGGAGGTTGCGAACTATCGCCGTCTGTCGCCGTTCAAAGCGAGCTATGTCTACGATGTTCTCTATCCGCGAAAGGACGCGCCAGCGGCGGGCATCGTCTACTACACGGCCGATGGCAACGGGGCGGCGGTACTGCTATGCAGATGGGACGCGAAGGGGGCATTCACGCAGACCGTAGCACTACCCGGCCTGACGGCTCACGGCCACTATCGCGTGACGGATGCCGATCGGAAAACTATCGCCGATGCGTCGACCTTGCCCGGACGCCACTTGCACAAGGAAGGGATTGCCGTCGATTTCGATGCGTCGCGGCAGTCCGCATTGATCTTCGTCGAGCCGGAATAGGCGAAGTCTGCTATGCGCCCGTGGAGTGGGTTCCTGAACGCCGTCCCACGATCTTCACGAGAGCGGCGGCGGCGATGGTCCCCACAACCGTGATTGCGACCCCGGTCAGCGCATAGATGGCTTGGCGCACTTGCCTGCTCTCAGCCGCGCCGGTGGCACACCACCGGGCAAAGTGCTCGCAATTGTTGCGGACAGGATGGTAGGAGATTTCGTTCAAACGGCTCTCTGCGCGCTCGATAACGGAATCCGCATCGAGCGCAGCGACATGCCGGACCGTCCGGACCTTGCCCCCTTTGGCGAAGTCCTCGACGCTCGTCCGGCGTATCGCCGCGTTGCGATAATCCGCGGGCTCGCCGGTGTAATGAATGACGGTGCCGTCGCCACAGTCGATGCCGTGGTGCCAGTACCCTAGCCGCTTGACGCGTATGTGATCGCCACGAGACACTTCGTCTACTCCAAGATCAGACCGGACTCACTCGAACGTGCCCTCGAGACTTCCGTCTTCGACGGGGCGCTTTGACGGCCTTCGCCGCGCGGCCGTTCTGGCCGCCTACCGGCACGGACGCCAAGTGAAAGGCCAGAATCCGATACACCTCCGGATTGAACACAAGCCCCACGTGCGTGCCGGATACTTCCACATTCGTTTCCGGGGCATCGCCCACGCAGACTCGCCAATCCACAATACCATCAGACTTGGTGTAAACGGAAAGCTGCCGGACGGCCGTTGGAAAGTCCTCGCGCCAGGTACACGCAAACCCGCACGCACACCGGCTCGTGTAGCAGTCCTTGTCGATGTGCTCGTGTCGAGGGCGGGCGATGCGATGATTGATGCTCCAACGCACCAGCTTGCTCGTAGACAAGACCCACGGATGGACGCGCACTCCGCGATACGGTGAGGCCAACGTGACTACCGATTCCGTCAGTTCCGGATGATTGGACGCCACCCCCCTGGCAAGCACGCCGCCAAAGCTATGACCGACTAGGTGCACCTTTCGGCCCGTCTCTTTCCGTGCGCGACGGACCGTCTTCAGGAGGTGGTCGGTCAGGATGTTTGGGCAATCCGCATTGTGGCCGATGCGCGACATGTACGGGCTATACCCGATGCGGCATAGCCAGAGATACAGCTCCATCAGGTAAATGTCCACCGCCAAGAAGCCGGGAACCAAGACTACGGGCGCTCCGTCGCCATGGGGAATGCCAAAACCATAGTACGCCTTCGACGCCTTGAGACGCAGCCAATCGGCCCCCGCAAACGCCTCGCGCCAGATGGGGACATCGACGGACTCGTGCCCTTTGACGACCAGATTGTTGCTGCCCGGCATGCCTGCCAGCGCCTCCAGGAAAGTGTAATGGATGTACAAACAGCTTTGCTGGTACGAAGTATAGCAAACCTCGATTCGCGCAGATGAACACTGCGAAGAGAGTCCATCGAGCGGGAAGAACTCCAAACCACGGGGAAGTGGCGAAGACGCATGCCGCGGAGAGCAGGTGCTACAAATGCACCACTATCTGCTTGCAGTCCGCTATGCCGAATAGCCTGTCGGCAACTTGACTTCTACCTGTCATGGATGTCCCTATCTGGGGACCATGTATGTCTATACACCCAGACGAAATACCATCTGTTCAGCGACACATTGGATTGTTCTCATATCCACTTTCTTCAAGACTATCTCGCAACTCCGCACATCGCCCAAACCGTCGTCGGTTCGC
>JBHEKO010000401.1:0-2654 GCA_041859475.1 Candidatus Hydrogenedentales bacterium | reverse complement strand
TCGGATTCCCGGCGCTTGGCTGGCCGCCCCAGCATCTGAAACATATGGCTGCTCAGAATTCGGTAGTATCGTCCTCCTCCAGCGGGATTACCTGCTCTGGATTCTTGACGCGGCTTCCGGAAGGGGGAGCCAGCATCGCCGTTTTTGCGGAAGGTTTGCGGCGCTCGGCGGAGCGTGGCTTCTTCAAAGACTGAGGCGCTGGGGCACGATATGGAACGGCAGGCGACACGCCTTGGCGGGCTACCGGGGCGCGATGCCCATCCGACGACTCACGCTCGCCTTCCACGACGATCACCAACTCCCCGATCACATCATGAAGGTTCTCGGCCTGTGCGGACAGCTCCTCGCTTGCGGCGGCAGTCTGTTCCGAGTTTGCGGCATTCATCTGAGTCACCTTGTCCATCTGCGCGACGGCAAGATTGATCTGATCGATGCCTTGGGCCTGCTCGTTGCTGGCGGCGGCAACCTCTCGGATCAATTGCTCTGCCTTCTGCACTTGGCTGGCGATGTGCTCCAACAGCTCGGTGACTTCGGACGAAACGGCAACGCCACCGTCGGCGTTCTTCTGCGATTCTTCCACCAGGGCAGCAGTATTCCGCGCGGCTTCGGCGCAGCGTTGGGCAAGATTTCTGACTTCTTCCGCGACGACGGCGAATCCCTTGCCTGCCTCGCCGGCACGGGCCGCTTCGACTGCAGCGTTCAATGCGAGCAGATTGGTCTGAAACGCGATCTCGTCAATGGTCTTCAGGATCTTGGCCGTCTGATCGGAGGAAGTCTTGATTTGTTGTATCGCCACGACCATGCGGGAAGAGGCCTCCCTGCCCCGCTCCGCGCCGCCGCGCGCGTCTTGCGTCATTTTGAGGGCCTTGTCGGTGGCCTCGGCATTCTGGCGCGTCATGGAGGCCATCTGTTCCAACGAAGCGGAAGTCTCTTCCAGGCTGGACGCCTGCTCGCTGGCGCCCTGCGCCATCTGTTGGCTGGATTGAGCGACCTGCCCCGAAGCCGAGGCCACTTGCTCGGCCCCGGTCGTCAAGGAGCCGACGATTGCATTGATCGGCTTTGTGACCGCGCGCGTCACAGCGATGGCAAGGATGATGGCAAGGACCACGCCCGCCACAAGGGAGATGAGCATGATGGTGCGGCTAAGTTGTGCGCCTTGCACCGCCGCATCCGCCCGTTTTTCAACAGCCACTTGGTACACTTCTTCGAGTCCCTGCACCACCGTGCGCGCGGCCCTATGGTCCGCCTGCAAGGTCTTATATGCCGTTTCTTGGGCCTGTCGCTGAAGCCCCTGAGCCTTCTGAACTTCCTGCATCGCATCGCCTTGTGTGACATTGCTCAGGACTTCCTGAGCCGCAGGGATCGATTCTTGGGACAGGATGCGTGCCGCCTCGACGGTATTGGCGGCGGCAACGTTCTCCTTAACGCGCTTTACACTCTCATGAAAACGCGCGTGCGGCTCTTTAGCGGCATTGAGCTTGTCCAGGATTATCTTGTTGTCGTTGGCCGGATTTTCGACAAACTTTGCAAAGGCGCACGCGCCCGCGTCGTCACCCCCTTCGACAGCCGGACCGCCTTCGACCATGATCCGCAGTTTGGTCAAGAGCTGATAGTGGTCCGCTCGTATCGTTTCAAGTTGGCTGGAAACGCCCGCGGCATTGATGACTCCGCCCGCCTCAAGCGCCTTCACGGTTTCGTCTAGAGAGGCAACCGTCTTCTGCCATGTCGCATAGAGGGGCTGAAATTTCTTCCACTCGGTTTCGTTGTCGCCACTTTTGGGGAGTGCGTTGAACTTGTCGATGTTCTTCTGAAGACTCTCGAGCGTGTTGTCGAGACTTCCATGCTCTTCGGTTCTCGCCTCGCCCTGAAGGCGTTGACTGATGAGAGCCCGGCAATGGCTTCGCGCCTTCTCAAGGTCCCGGTTTATCGAGATGAGATAGGTAATGCTCGGTGAATCGATCTTGGCAAATTCCTGGGTGCTGCTGCTCATCGTCGTGATGTTCTTTACACCAACAAGTCCGACGATAGCGCCAACCGCGGCAACAGTAAGAAAGGCAAGAATCAGTTTGGTCGAAATCTTGAACCGCTTGAACATGGCAACCCCTCCACGCGTTTGTTAGGTCCGTTGCAAGGTAGGGAATATTGCGCCCAGGCATTGACGCAAGCTAGACATAAGGCAAAGCGGCGCGAATCGCATTCATAGCCCAAATTTGAGCCCATAACCAGTAAAGAAGACCGCAGGCGAGTAAAATCAGTGCTTGCCGATTGGTGTCCGAGACAGTACGTCGATTTCACGGTCAACTGCCCGGAAACCCACCTTTTGACTGGGGCTGATAGACAACGCGCAATACTCACGATATCCCCTCGGGCGCGGCAGATTGCTCACCTGCCTCCCGCCCCGCCTGAACGGGTTCCTTCGAGTGGTTCACGCACGACCTGGAAGCACCCCAAGTGCTTTGATCGTTCTGCGCTTGGTCTCGGACTGAAGTGACGAGCCCCCCGCCCCACTTCCATGTCCGAAGCTATCCATTCGCAACGGATCTTTCGGGATCGGAATCATGTGCTACTAAAATGCGCAGGTCTGCCAAGAATTAAGCATAGACGTGCAATTGGTGCAGAGCCGTGGGCTGTTCGATACCGCACACCCCCAACCG
>JBHEKO010000397.1:0-2768 GCA_041859475.1 Candidatus Hydrogenedentales bacterium | reverse complement strand
CATGTTTGCCTGAATCTTGAATACGAAGCCGGAAAAGGCGCTCGTATTCGGAGTGACGATCTTCGCGTCCACCGTCTTGCGCGGCGTTGGCGGGGAAGAATACTTCAAAAAACCGTCGAGCAAGAGCTCGATGCCGAAGTTGTTCAGGGCGCTTCCGAAATACACCGGCGTTGTCTCCGCCGACAGGACGTCTTTGGGGTCGAAGGCCGTTCCCGCGGCTTCGAGCATCTCGATCTCTTCGTGCGCCGTGTTGTAAACATGATCGCTGAGCTTGCCCCGAATCTGCGGGTCGGAAAGACTGCCGGAACGTACCGGCGCGCGGTACGCCCCGCCGGGAGTCCGTTCGAACAAGTGTGCCGCCTTCGAATACCTGTCCCAAACCCCCTTGAAGTCCACCCCAGCGCCGAGCGGCCAGTTCATGGGGCAGGCGCGGATCTTGAGAATGCTCTCGATTTCGTCCAGGAGTTCCAATGGTTCGCGGGAGGGGCGGTCCATCTTGTTTATGAACGCGAATATCGGAATGCCTCGAAGCCTGCACACTTCGAACAACTTCTGCGTTTGCGATTCGATGCCTTTACCGGCGTCGATCACCATGATAGCCGCGTCTACCGCAGTGAGAACTCGGTACGTGTCTTCCGAGAAGTCGTGGTGACCAGGGGTGTCGAGCAGATTGATTCGGTAGTCGTGATAGTCGAAATTGAGGACCGTCGAGCTTATCGAAATTCCGCGCTTTTGCTCCAGTTCCAGCCAGTCCGATGTCGTGGCGCGCTGATTCTTGCGCGCAGTCACCGACCCGGCAAGCCCAACCGCGCCCCCGTAAAGCAGGAGCTTTTCCGTAAGGGTAGTCTTGCCCGCGTCGGGATGCGAGACAATCGCAAACGTGCGGCGTCTGGCGATTTGGCTCAGGAAATGTCGATCTGAACTCGGCATCGGTGCGATTCGGCTCCAGCGTTATTCCCACTGCGTCACAAGGTCAACATCGCTTGGCGCTTCAAAATCGAGAGCGGCAGTATTGCAGTGGGGTTAGAAAAAGAAAAAAGAAGATGCGAACGAAATCGGGTGGGTTTACGGTGGCGTGAGTGCCAGGAGCCGGCAGACGACCCCTCCGCACACCGATCCTCGTATATGGGCAACGTTCCACATCATAGCCAAATCCTACCGAAAAGCGGCATGCGGAAGCAACTCAGGCCCAACCGCAAAGCGTACTTGAGCGCGATCAGATGGCCGAAAACACCTCTAGCTCGTCAACGTCCTCCGCCAGCGCATGCGCACGCACACGCACATCCCGCGCATGCACACCCACCGCCGCCACGGCCTCCGCTTCCGCCACTACTGGCCATTGCCTTCAACACGGCCCCGGTGAACCGGTCCACGCCAGAGAGGTCGATCCCCGGAGTGGGTGCTTTTGCGAACGCGTCAAGGCTTCCCGCCAACGTGCTCGACAGATTCTCAAACCGGCCCGTAATCGCGTTCGCCACGTCTCCAAACGAAGCGCCCGGAGTCGTGCCCGGCGTCGGTAGACCAAGACTGCCCCCCGAAAATGGTTGCGACGGCGCATGATGCCGCCCATACCACCACGTGGGCCGGTAGGGGCGTTCCCTGTCCCAGTCTCGGAGGGGGCGTTCCCAATGGTCGTCGAGCATCAGCCATCCAAGGTGTTGGTCGACCTTTTCATACCGAGATTCGTAGGCTGCCTCCGCCTTCACCTGCTCCCATGCCCGCGACACAATCTGCCGGTAGTACTCCTGCGTTTCGCTTAGGTCGAAACCCTTCATTGCTTCTGAAACGCGGTTAATAAGCGCGTCGAATGGAGCGTCCAGCTTCAACGTGTCTACCGGTTTCTTCTCGCCCTTCTCGAAGGCTTTGATGAACGCCGGTTCATACGCCCAGACCTTAATCGCCGTCCCGTCGGGAAGCTCCCACGTCGTCGCGGTCCGTTGCTTGCCCACAACATCCAGGGACAACGGGTCCTCGCTTACAACCTGGACAATTCCCTTTTTCACCAACCCAAACACGATCATGGTCAGCACTTTTTTCAAGGGCGCTTCCAGCAAGACTGCAGCTTCTACGGCCGTGAGCCCGCGCTTGATGCCACCTCCTTCCAGGCACAGCACGGCAGGGAAGTAACGCTTGCGTTTGCGACGAAGCAGCAGCCACACCAGCAACGCAAATGCCGCCACGAACGGATACAGCCCCAGATGGAATTTGGCGCTTTGCACCATCCCCGCTGCCATCGCGGCCCCGGCTACAAACCATAGGCTAATCCCCGTGCCCCGGGTAATCATGAAGAACGCAATGCTGAAGCACAGTATGAGAGCAACACCGCTGCCAATTGCCACGTTGGGATTCGCGTCCAACCACCGCGCCATCAATCCGAAAATGGAATCCTTCCGCACATTCGTGATGTATTGCTTCGGGAAGGACAGGCTGAACTCATTTGGGACCGTTAGCCACACATCGCGGACCCACGCCACCGAGACGTACTGCTCGCCTTCCATCACGCCCTTCAACGAGAAGTCTTCACCTTCCCGCTGCCACTTGATCTGATCCTTCACTGCCGGGTAATCGGCTTCGGGAATGGGCATGATCACCCGCAGCGTAAGCGTCGTCATCCCTTGCACGTATTGCGAGCCAAACCACGTCGGTGTGAACCGGAACGACGCCAATGCCGGGTCTGTGATGTCTTGCCACACCATTTGATTTTCGTATGCCTCGAATTCGAATACGCCCGACTTGCCAGGCTCGATGCTCCACGGCGCAAGGTTAAT
>JBHEKO010000365.1:0-7573 GCA_041859475.1 Candidatus Hydrogenedentales bacterium | reverse complement strand
AACGACAAATCCACAATACGGTGCTGCTCCACTTCGGCAGCGTCGGCCTGCCACTTGGCGCAGTCTAGTTCCTTCGAATGGCGCTGCCCGTACTCGAAGCTCAGTGCGTATACGGGACTTCGCCCCAAATCGCGTATCACGTGAAACAGCAATACGGAAGAGTCGAGTCCTCCGCTCAAGAGAATTACGGCGGCATTGCTTGTGTCGGACATGGCAGGCGCTCCTGATTGCCTGGAAGACAGTGTACGCGGCCTCTGTTACTAAAGTGTGAGGATCGGCACGCCGATGAGGGTAGCCGCCTCGGCCACATCTTGACGGCAGGTGAACAGGAGAATCTGATTGGATTCCCCGATCCGCCGCAGCAAGTTCAACGCCTTGGCCAGCCTGTCGTCGTCATAATTCGCGAAGGGATCGTCCAACAGCAACGGGATGCTCTCCCCGCTGTCGCTCAGGCTTCGAACCAGCGCCAACCGCAGAGCAAGATAAATCTGATCCACGGTGCCCTTGCTGAGGCCGTTGCGCGGACCCTCGCTCAACTTCTTCGTCTGAGGAATGCGAACCGATATGCGCAGGTCGCGGCCAATGAATAACTCGTTGTAGACGCCGCCCGTGATATCGCGCAGATATGTGCCTGCCAGCGTCGCCATGCGGGGCGCAATCCGCGAATGAAGGTCGCGCGCTACTTCCTCGATGAGCACGGCCGCATACGTTGCGGCCTCCAATTCCAATTCCATGCGCTCGATGCGCGACCGCACGACCGCAAGGTCTTCGTCGATCTCGCTGAGTGACCGTTGGCCCGCCGTGCGCTTCGCAATCTCGAGTTGCAGTTCGTGCTCCTGCTTGGAACGCGCGGCCAGCGCCGTGCGCAAACTCTCCAACTCTTCTTTCACGACCGCGGGCAACCTGCGAAACGATTCGACGGCGGGACTATCCTTCTCGACGGCTTTGCGCAACGCCTCAAGCGTATCCCCCAATAGCAAGGAATCGAGCTTCTCTTGAAGCCGCGACCGCTCTTCCCAGGCGTCGCGATACTGCTTCGCCTGTTTCGCGAGGTCGTGCCAATGCTCGATGGAATCGGCTCCGCCCAACGCCAGGCGCCGCGCCAATCCCTCTTCCTGTTTCGCGGAGTCCTTCTGCTCGGCCTCCAACCGCCATTCGAGCGACGCGGCACGTTCTTTCAATACATCGATGCGGCCCCGCTTCTGGCGCAGGTCCGCGCTGCGAATCCGGTAGGCGCGCAACGCGCTTAACGCGCTCGTGTATTTCGATTCTTCGCGAAACCCGGAATCGCGCATCGTCTGGCGCACGTCCAGCGCGCGGCTCACTTCCTCGCGCCGGCACTCCTCAAGTTCCTGCTGGACCTTCTCGCAGTGCGCGGACAGTTGCGCGGGCCGGTCCTTGCTTTCCGACATTCGGCGCTTGGCATCGCGCCACTCCTGATACCGCGCGATCGTGCGGTTAACGGCGTTTTGAATGTCGTCTTCCCCGGAGATGGTTTCGCCAAACTTCTCGAAGGTCTCCTTCACCTTGGCGAACAGGCCCTGCACGCGCTCGTCTTCCTCTTCCGCCAAGTGCTCCTGCTGCGCGAGCGTCTCGCGTAAGGCCTTCAATTCGGCGCTCGTGCGCGTGTACTGCTCGTAGAGCGCATCAAGCTCGCGCAACGAAGAAACGCCTGCCTCGGCAACCGCCTTGTCGATGCGTTCCCGCCGCTCTTCCGTCTCTTCGTCCAGCCGGAGCAGATCGTCCTGAATCTCGAGGACTTCCATGTGCGCCCGCCGCGCGGCGACGCGCCCCATGATCCATGCCGCAATCGAAGCGACAAGCAGCGCAAAGCACAGGGTCGCCGGGATGTAAAGATACGGCTGCAAAAAGAACTCCGACGCAATAAGGAAGCCCGCCCCAAAGACCGTCAAGACGCCAGCGCCCCACATGAAGCCGGGTGCCGTCACTTCCTTGCGTTGGGCCAGCGCGCGCGACCGTTCGAGCGAAGCCTGCAACGCCGCCGATTGCTCGTGATGCACGCGCAATTGCACTTCGTACTCGCGCGCTTCCGCATGAAAGTCCTCGAATCGCGAAAAGACCCATCCGGGCTTGACGGCCAATGCCTGCCGCTTGTCGATGGATTCGCGCAACCGGCGCAGCTTCTCCGCCTCGTTGTCGCGCGACTGAACCGCCAAGCGAAGCGACATCGCCAACTGGCTCAGCCACTCCACGGGGTCCGTATCGATGCCGCTAAAATCCGGGGCCGCTTCCAGGTCCCGTTGAGCCTGGGTCAACCGTTGCTCCGCCTTGGTGCGCTCTTCTTCAAGCGCATCGAGGCGTTCCGTCAGCCGCGTAATCCGCGCCTCCAAATCGCCGAGCTCGCGTTCCGTGTGTTCGGGCACATCGCCCGAAGACTGGTCTTCCGCGCCGCCGAAGCGCTCGAACTCCGCCTGCAACTGCCGCCGCAAATCGTCCATCTCAACGCGCGTACGCTCCACTTGCGCGCGCGCCGTGGCAACCCCGTTGGCGGCACGTTGCACTTCCGGGGTGTGCTCAAGCGGAAACTCGCGAACGCTGCTCAGCGCAAAACACTTCTGCGTCACGTCGTCGATTCGGATTTGCAGCCGCTGCACCTCGATAAAGCGCTGCAGCCGGTCCCGGCTCTCGATGGAGTGCAGTTCCTCTTCGCATTGCGATCGCCGGCGGTTGAGCGACGCGATTTCCTCGCGCAACGCGCTGCGTTCGCGCTCCAGTTCGGTGCTCGCATCGTGCGCCGCCATCGCTTCCGCGCGTTCGCGCTCCAGCTCTTCGTATCGCGCCCGCGCAATCGGCAGCGGCTTGGCCGTCTCGACGGCCGGACGTCCAATGGCCTGAATGCGTTCAATCAACCGCTGTTGCGCGGTATCCGCGGTGGCTGCTTCCTCGGAGGAATCGGCAAGGCACAGAATCCGTTCGCGAATCTGGTCGAGGGCATCCTCGTCGCCCAAATGCTCAAGCGTCAAATGTCCGATGGTGGCCGTGTTCGTGAACACGGCCTTGGTCAAACCCAGGTGTCGCTCGGCGTAGTTCGGTTCGTTGTTCCGATACCGCTCGAAATCTTCCGTGACTTCGCGCCCGTGTGTTCGGTCGAATACGTGCACGGCGTCAACTTCCGTATCGAATGAGCGATGCACCTCGATCTCGCACCCATCGTCCAACAAATACGTAAGCCTGCCCGCGTAACGCTCCGGATGCCGCCAGGGCCGCCGCAGTTCGTGCGACTCGTCGTAGTCATCCGGCGAGGAATTGCGCTTCTGCCCATAGAGCATGTCGGATATGAAATTCCGAAGAGTCGTCTTCCCCTGTTCATTGGGCCCCAGGATCACCTGAAGACCCGGGGAAAGCGTTACCGGCTGGCTTGCGAAACGCCCGTAACCGTCTATCCAGAGTCGCGCTATTCGCATGCGCTACCCCTTCTCCGGAGCCACGGCCGGAAGCGCCGCGGTGCGGAACGCAGACAAACCAAGCTCGCGCGCCCGCTCCAGCACGCGGCGGCGGTCCAGATCGGCCGTATCCACCAGTTCGGCGTTGAGCCGGGCGACAAACGCGCCCAAGCTCGTGCAATCCCGCGCGAGCGCCTCGAAGTCATCGGGCAATCGCATCGCATCCACGAGCGAGACCGTCTCGAAATCGTCGGCCAAGCGGGCGCGCATGGCGTCAAGTTCATACCGCCATTCGGGGCGCCCAATTCCGGTCAGCGTCACCTGCGCGATGCGCGTCTGCGCACCCTCATGCGGCAACACGCGAACGGCATCGACAATCTCTTGCGTCGAAGAAAAACCCGTGCAGTCGATGGTGTGCACGGAATACGTCGCCTTGGAACACGCCACCGGACGCACGTGCGCGCCTTGCGCGTCTATCTCCACCTCCAGGTAGTGGCGCATCCCAGTATCCGAAAACCCAAGCCCTTCCGGCGATCCCGAGTATTGGACACGTGTGCCGTGCTCGCCCTCGAACGACCGCATCGCGTGGACATGCCCAAGGGCAACATACGCCAGATTCGGTATCGACAGCACCCCCGCGTTAAAGGGCGCGCAAAGGCACTTCCCCAACGGAGTGGCGCTCTTTTCCGCGCCGTGCGCAATCGCAACGTGAATGCGGTCGTCGACGGGAACCTCAAGCTTCCCGAAAGGATTCGCCGAAGGCTCGGGGCCGTCAAAGCCTACCCCATGCACCGTCAGCGCGGTATTCTTGATCGCCTTGGCCGTCCACTTGGGACTCGAAAAAACCGTGACGTTCTCCGGCCAAATTTCGGTGGCATAGGGAGAGCCGGGCACAAACGGATCGCGATTCCCGGGCGCAATGAAGATGGGGATGGGAGCCGCGGCCTCGAACTCGGCCCGCAAGAACGTAATCGTATCGCGCGTGATGCGATCATGCTCGAAGAGATCCCCCGCAATCAGGACCGCGTGAGCGGGCCACTCGACACCACGTTGCAAGATGCGGTGCAGCATGTCCCGCAGGCCTTGCCTACGCCGGCTGCCTTCGGCCGGACCCATCCCCACACGCGCAAAACACGCGTCCAGGTGCACGTCCGCCGTATGGAGGATTCGAATCACGTCCTCAGCCCATTTCCCCTGCACGTCGCCATCATTTGCCGGAAATACTCCGTGCTACTAGCTGCCATCTTCTCCGATGCTCTTCGCGGAAGTGAACTCTCCGCGTTATCTCTGCGATCTTGGCGCTTCTGCGTTGAAATTCTTCTTACTTTGCTTGCGCATTTCCCGCGCTGTGTCGTCTCAAGGCAAACTTCGCCCCCGAAAGTCCCTTATCATAGCGAGTACGCAAACGAAATGCATGCAGTTTGGGAACAGAAGGTATACGTTGAGAAAGCGGGATTCGCACGGAGCAAATGCGAGCGATTTGGGCTGTTCCTACTCTCCTCACCCGCACCGGGGAACAGGCAAAATGAACAGTACATCAAGCTTCCCGCCGAAATACGCGCCGCACGGCACGCCTCCGGCGATGACCAACTCCAAACCCTGGCTGCCCGCTACCGGGCCGGGTGCGGACGAGCGCCCGCAGCGATTGCTGCCCGGCGCTTCAGAAGCTGCTCGTATTGCTGGATGCGCGTCTCGAAGTAACTGAACAACTTGTCGTACAGTTCCTTGTTCGCTGCCGCCACCAACGACCGGAAATTCGCCACGCTGCTGTCCAGCAGCAGGACTTCGTCGAAGTTCGACCCATACGCATCGGTCACGACACAGCCCGCTTCCTGCGCGATCAGAATGGACGCGGCGATGTCATAGGGAGCGATGCCAAGGACGATGCCTCGACCGGCGTTGATGAAGTGGTCTTCCACGATTTCGGGTATGTCGCGCAGGAACCGGTTCGCGATATCGATACAGGCGTCGTATTGCCCCGTCAGCAAGCGCGTAAGGCTAAAGGAGGTGCTGTTGCAGGCGAAAAATCCCCCCTTCAGGCTGGTCAAATCGATCAACTTCGCCGCCGTCGGGAATATCAACTCCGCCGGGCGCGCCGGGACGGTCATCGACCAAGACACCAATTCGAGATTGGCATTCTTGGACAACTTCGCCTTTCTCGGAACTCCCTCCTCGAAAATCTTCGTGCCTTTGCCGCGTTCCGCGTAGAACGTTCGCGGGCCCATGATCTCCATGACGCACGCATTGTCCACGTCGCCGATGCGCGGTCGCTCGATAACGCGCGTGCTTGCGACGGATACCACGCACGATTCGAATCCGCTCTTCGCCGCGCGCGAGCCGTCGATCGGGTCGACAATCAGAAGGTGCTGAGGCTGGCCGGTCGTGAAGGTCGTGTACCCAGCGTCTTCGGAATAATACGCGACCGGCAGTTTCGCGTCGCGCAGAAAGGTCAATAGGGCCTTTTCCGCGGCCTTGTCGAGTTGGAATGTCGCATCGCCGCTGGTCGCCGAACCCACCACTTCGCGCCCTTTGACCGAACGCACAAGCGGTTCCACTGCGACACGGATAGCCTTCGCCACTTCGAACATGAATTCCCGGGAGAGAATCTTCATCCGTGGTGCGCTTGGCTTCGGCAACGTTTGGAGTAACGTGGATTTCGAGGCGGGCTTCGGAGAAGCGGGCGGCTTGAGCTGAATCGGACGCGGCGCGAGCGATTTCACGGCTGGAGGTGGCGCCGCTGCTTTGGCTGCCTTCGGTTTCACGGCAACGGGAGCCGGTTTCTTCGCCGCCGCGACAGGCTTCTTATTCTTCGCTTTCGCGGGCGGACGCGCCCCCTTGGTGGGTTTCGCTTTCGCGGATGACCGGACGACAGCCCGCTTATTGGCCTTGGGAGCGCTAGCCTTCTTCTTCGTAGTCTTGGCCGCTTTCGACTTCGCTGCCGCTTTTGTCTTTGCCTTCGCTTTCGCCATGGTAGCCCGCGATCTCCTGTCGGTTCGTTCTACCCCACGGTCACTTGGGGCGGCGAAATAACGTCATGAAACCGCTCCGCCACCCGGCCCGTTCGCGCATCGCCTCGATGTATGTAAATCCGATAGCGCCGCGTCGTGTCGCTCCCCAAACCGAACGCCATGTCTCCACGCGTTCCGCTCTCGGGACGGTAGTAACTCCACGCAAGACTGTTGGCCGTCATATGACCGTAGTCCCGCATACGCCACCACGCGGGGTATCGCCGCCATCCATGTCCTTTGTCTTCCGGTCAGCTAACAACTTCATCGTATTCACCGTACGCCACCCAAAATCGATCTGTGTTGGCGATGGTCCTTCGAGTCTCCTATTCCGGACTTGTTTGCGGGAACGGGACGCGTCACTCGATCGCTATCCGGTCGAATTACCGGGGGAAGAAACGGCCTAACCCATTTACTTCCATAAGGATACCTGGTGAGCGGCTTTCCTCTCACCGAGATTTCCACCCGGTCTTACCCGCTTGGTAGATCGCTTCAACTGTAGGCTTCACCACACATCAACTCGACAAACCTATGCGCGAACCAGCCTCCCGCGCGACCCCTCGGAGAAGTCACGTCGCGCGTATGCCGTGTTCCAACCATTCCACGCGACACGCAATGCGTTCTCGTGTGACCACTTCCTGCCGGGAATTGCTCTTCTTCTCGTCGCAAGAAGCTGGTATAACTGCACTTACAGAACAAGTGGCCCTATCGCGATATCCCGCTTAAACCGCCCGTCTCAACGACCGCGGCAGCAACTTCTCCTCACTCATATCCAACAGTCGCAACGTCCATTCTGGCGCAAGTGCGAGTTTAGCACTTTTGTCCGCAAATGTCCAGAGCTTTCGGGGTGCCCTCCCAAAATGCAACGCCCGGCAACTTCCTCCGGGATTCGCCAAGTGCCTTCGTTATGCTCGAATACGATCTGAAGCAGGCCAAAAGCTTCTTGACGCAGCCCCGGATGCTATTTGCCCCGCCAGAAAATGCTTTCGTCTTGCTATTAATCATGTCGATTCGACTCGCCTCTCTTTTCGGTTCTCTTGCCTCTTCCCCACTTTCGTCTGTTTCGTGTGTTTCGTGGTTCCTACTCTTCACTCTTCATCCGCGTCAGAACGGCGAAATGGACGAATAGGAGCGCCGCCGAGTGCAACAAACGAACGCATATAT
>JBHEKO010000694.1:0-9239 GCA_041859475.1 Candidatus Hydrogenedentales bacterium | reverse complement strand
GACCGCACCCCCGAAGAGCGCCTCGACGCGGTGGAGCTGCTGCGAGTCGAGGCCGGAAAGTTCCTCTATGAATACCCATCCCGACTTCGAAAAGTAATTTCGGTTACCCGAAGGACTCCACGGGATATTGAAGAGACTCACTAGCGAGATTGCCGCCTGAATCCTCAAGGGAACTCCAGACTGCACTTTTCGCAGAAGCGGACGCGACGATACCCTCGGGCATTCTAATCTCGCAGACCGTGTCGCAAGCTTTCAGCCACCCAAGGTGTATCGTGCGTGGCGGAGTCAAAACACAAAATCGGCGCCGCCGGTTTCAACGACAGCGCCGATTCATTCAATGCCACCTAAACCGTTCTACTCAGCGTTTCCGCGGGAACTTCTTATCAAGCACGGCATTCCACTCGTCGATATTTGCCTTCGTCTTGCTGAGCAGGTCGCTCGTATCGCCTTCGATGTCGACGACTTCGATTCGATCATTCTGCGCAATGCTGTCGACGACCGCCTGGTCCTCAGGGCCGACCACAGCGCCAAACACCGTGTGCTTGCCGTCAAGCCAATCCGTGGGGACATGCGTGATGAAGAACTGGCTGCCATTGGTGCCGGGGCCAGCGTTCGCCATGGACAAGATTCCGGGGCGGCTGTGCTTCAGCGCGGGCGTACACTCATCTTTGAATTTGTAGCCGGGACCGCCCGTCCCCGTGCCCAACGGGCACCCGCCCTGGACCATGAAATTGGCGATAACGCGGTGAAACGACAGACCGTCGTAATAGCCCCGCTGCGCCAGATTCACGAAGTTCGCGACCGTCACCGGTGCTTGCTCCGCGTAAAGTTCGATTCGAATGGTACCTTTGTTCGTGCGAATGGTTGCCTGCATGGTTGTGGATCCTCCGGCGGGAATCTTAGCACATCAGCCACCCGCCCGAGGAACTCCCCTTCTTCACCGTCCGTTCTCGACCGTGCTCGTCCAACTCCCCCACTCCTCATTTCCACTTGACATCCCTACCCTTCAAAGCGCATATAGGCACCTGTTTCTCGAAGCGTTCGGAAGGAGACCACTATGCCCGCGACCACGATTCCACTGAAAGAACTGAAAGACTGGGCTGGCCGTGAACTCGGCGTGTCCGATTGGCACGACGTTACGCAGCAAGATGTCAACGCGTTTGCCGACGTAACCCACGACCACCAGTGGATTCACGTCGACGTGGAACGCGCCAAGCGCGAGTCTCCCTTCGGCGGCCCCATCGCCCACGGATACTTCACCTTGTCCCTGATCCCGCACCTCTCCGCGACGATCTGGGAAGTGTCCGGCACGTCCGCGGCGCTCAACTACGGCCTCAACAAGCTGCGCTTCCCCGCCCCGGTATTGATCGGCTCACGCATCCGCGCGCGCGCCGTTCTCACTGCCGTGGATACAATTCCCGGCGGCGCACAGACACAGGTTACGATCACCGTCGAAATCGAAGGCGGCTCCAAGCCCGTCTGCATCGCCGAGGCCCTCTTCCGTTACTACGGATGACCCCGACTGCGTTTCGTCAACGTCTTTCGCATTGTAGCGCCCGGTCTCTGTGCCGGGCGTCTTCTATAAAAAGCAGGCGTTCCCACTCTCTCCGTAGCAACCTTGTCGGAGCAAATTGACGTTCTGATAAAATACGCCCATGAAAAACTTCGCCACCATCGACGAATACATCGCTGCCCAACCCAACGATGTCCAACCGCTCCTACAATCACTGCGGCGTACGATTCGTAAACACGCGCCCAAAGCAGAGGAAGCCATCGCGTATGGCATTCCGACCTTTCGTCTGAATGGTAACCTCGTCCATTTCGCGGCATGCGCAAACCACATTGGGTTCTATCCGGCGCCGTCCGGGATACGAGAGTTCCAGGACAGCCTGTCGAAGTACAAGACGTCGAAAGGCGCGGTCCAGTTTCCAATTGAAGCGAAGTTGCCGCTCTCGCTCATCGGGAAAATCGTTAAGTTCAGAGTCGGAGAGAACCTCGCCAAGAAGGCCCGATGAAAGCCGAGGACCGAACGGATATCGCTTCATCGGACGCGTCTGACATTAGCGTAGATTCTCAGCCCCCGAACGAGAAATCACTGCACATTCGCGCAAAGGACCTGCCCGTCCTGCTCGGCGGAGAACCAATCTGTACGCGGCCCTTTGAGCCGTTCCCTCGCATGTTGGCAAACGAACTCGAAGAAGTTCAGTTAGCCCTCCAATCCGATAACTGGTTGAATGGCCCGATCACGCGTCGATTTGAAGAGCAATTGGCCGTCTTCGCAGGCGCACACCACGCCGTCGCAGTCAACACCGGCGGCATGGCGCTTCAGATGGCGCTTCGTGCGGTAGGACTCGAGCCTGGCGATGAAGTGCTGCTGCAAGTCGACACCTGTGTCGCGGACGCCTTCGCCATCTTCAACGCGGGTTGTGTCCCCGTCTTCGCAGACAGCGATCCGGAAACGTTCATGCTGGACTGGGATTCGGCGGACGCGACCATTGGCCCGCGCACCAAGGCTATTGTCCCCGTCCACATGTGGGGCCGGCCCGAAAATATGGACGCCGTCGCCGAGGTCGCGCGCAAGCACAACCTCATCGTCATTGACGATGCGTGCCTCGCGTGCGGCGCCGAATGGCGCGGCAAGAAGACCGGCACCCTCGGACGCGCAGGCGTCTTCTCCTTCGGAGCCATGAAGCCTTTCCAAGCGGGTGGAGGCGGAGCCATCGTGACGGACGACGAAGCACTCGCGAAACGCTTGCGCACCTCACGTGTCTGGGGCGACCCTGTGGACGAGCTCGGCGTAAGCGACCAAGGCGAATTGGCCTGGAACGGACGCATCTCCGAGGTCATGTCCGCCGTGCTCGTTGCGCAACTGGCCGGATATCCCGCGCACCTCAAGACCCTTCAAGAAGGGGCTGCCCGATTGGAGAACCTGATTCGCGATCTGCCCGGCATCCGCCTCATGGACTCCGATCCGCGCATCACGGCGCAAGCGCATACGCAGTTCCTCTTCAAGATTGATGAAGAAGCGCTGGGCTTTTCGCAAGATACATTCGCAGCTGCGCTCGAAGCCGAGGACATCCCCACGGTGTGGCACGGCGCATTCCAACCGATGACATCGCTCTCATTCTTTGAAACCGGCCGCTGGCGTACGTGGGCAGTAGGCCACGCCAATCCCAAGCGGCTCGCACAGAATTACAGCCGCCCCTATCCTGGGGCCGACCGCAGTTTCCACCATACGGGCATGAGCGTTGGCCGAAATGTGTTGTGCAGCCATGACGCCGTCGAGCGCGCGGCCTCCATATTCGAACGCATCTGCGCAAACGCTTCCGCCCTCCGCAAATGGGAAACGGAGCGCAACGCACCGTGAGGTGCAGACGCACGTGCGGCCACGTGCACGCATTTCGTCGCCGTTCTCCGTTTCACTAGTTCGCAAGCTGGCAGAGCAAACGGACCGAAGTGTCGGCAATTCGATAACCCGCATCGGCAGTGAGGTAACTTGCACGAGCGGTACGGACTTCATACCCGCCGCCAAGGAACGCCTCGTTGGTGCCGACATAGCCGCAGCAACCGTTCGCGAGTTCGACGACCATTGTAGGTTTCCACGGCGACCCGCGTTTGATGTCCAAACCGAACTGGCAGAAGTATTCGGACGGGTTACTCACAACGCCAACGCTCCCGATCCGCATCGCCTGCACTTCAGCATTGACCGTAGGCGATTGGGCCTTCATTGCGCGAATGATCGCCGCCTCCTTGAGAAAAGCCTCGTCATTCGACCCGAGACCGATGCCCGGCGCCTCGCGCTTCACGAGTTCTTCGTCCGAGTTGGCAAGATCGCGGATAGGCAACGCCAGCGTTTCCGTCGCGATGCCCAGCGGTGCATCCGCCGTGAACTCCGCCTTCGCGATCGCGTTCAACGCGACCGAACCCACGCTCATGCCGACGCGACGCGCCCACGCTTCCCCAAACTCGGCGGGACGCGGATTGAGGTTGTCCACCTGTGTAACATCGCCGCAGGCCCCATTTAGAAACACGACTCCCACATCGGACCCCAGCCCTCCCCTGACCGTTTGCCGCAGATAGAAGGGCCAATCAGCCGAGATCTCGCTTCCGCTGAGCGTGGTGCCGTGCAACGCAAAATTCACGATACAGCCCAGAAGTTTCCCCTGGGTGTCTTCCACCGCAATCACCGCCACATCCGGATCGATCGGCCCCGCCGGCGCGACGATATCGGGATTCATCTTTCCGGGATGAGTGCGGATCGTGTCGTCCTTCATGCGGAACCGCCGGTTGTATCCGACGCCGTCTTCCTTACCGAGACCGCAACCGATGCGGGCCTCGACGGCCGCCTCGCTGGCCTTCACGACGGCGTCGGCGATCCGCTCGGCCGCAAGCTTGCAGTACCCTTCGTCGCGCTCCACGGCCCAGCAACTATTTACCGGCCCGCCGTTATGCGTGTGGCTCGCGCCGATCATGATGTTGCCGCCGGGTATGCCGCAACGGGCCTCCGCCTGCTTCCGCGCCTCTTGAACCATCTCGGTCTCAATGGCAATGAGGTCTACGCCAACGACCGCCAGACTGACGGTTCCATTGCTAAAATAGGCCGCCTCAACCCACAACGGATCGTGCACGCCCGTCGAGAAATTCTTATTGAATCCTCCGGGGATCTCCATACCCACAGCCGGGGTCACGTCCACCCGCGCGAACCCCGAGCGCAACAGCGGCGCGTTTTCCGGTGGTGCGGCAGCAGGAACCTGCGCCGCCACCGGCCACGCTATGCCGCACAAGAACAAGGCAAGAATGATAGAAGCCGGAAATTGATACACTACCTTCGAGATGAGCATCTGCAACGGCATCACGTATCTCCCCGTTTGAAGTGCAATGGGTCGTGTGCAATTCCCATCGCATCTTCCATTGCTCAACGTCTTTCGCACCGGCTCCATTCTGCCACGCTCTTCGCCTGAAGAGGAAATTCCCCGTGGCCTCTTGCGGACTGCGCATCGATGCGCTAGGCTCATTCGGGTTCGGCCCTGCGCCGTACGGAAAATCCAAGGCACGCCGCCAGCCATCCGGGTGGACAACCATCCTGCGTGTGTGGAGGCAAACCTATTCAGACCGAACATCAATCCGGCTTATGTCGGAGGAGTGACCTCGCGTGAATACTGCTCATACGGTCCGAACCTCTCTCCTGCTCGCCACCATCGTGCAAATGCTCGCCCTTTCGTACACCGCACACGCCCAAACACCGCCAGCGAAGCCCGTGAAGGACCTGCCGATACCGGGGGAGGTCCTCGACGTTCACGGCCACACCGCATTTCTGATCCTGCCTAAGCAACCCGCCTCTGCAAAGCCATGGGTCTGGTATGCCCCGACGCTCCCCGGATTGCCGGGCTCGGAAGAACAATGGATGTTTGAGCGCTTCACGGACGCAGGCATTGCGATTGCAGGCATCGACGCAGGTGAATCGTACGGCAGCCCCGACGGGTGCGCAGTCTTCGCGTCGCTCTACGAACACCTTACCCAAAAGCGCGGACTCTCAAAGAAGCCTTGTCTATTGGCGCGAAGCCGTGGCGGACTGATGCTCTACAACTGGGCCGTCGAACACCCCGAGTCCGTCGCCGCCATCGCAGGCATCTATCCCGTCTGCGATCTCAGAAGCTACCCAGGCATCAGCAAGGCGTGCGGGGCATACAACATGACCGAAGAGCAACTCACGAACCAATTGGACGCGCACAACCCCGTCAGTCGCGTGGAATCCTTGGCAAAGGCCCACGTTCCCATCTTCCATATCCACGGCGACAGCGACGAAGTCGTTCCTCTGGAAGCGAACTCCGCCGCGCTTGCGCAACGCTACACGCAGTACGGCGGCCAGATGAAACTCGAAGTCATCAAAGGGCAAGGTCACAACATGTGGTCCGGCTGGTTTCAATGCCAAGAACTGGTAGATTTCGTCATCGCTAACACAAAGTGACCGACATTCAACAACGTGCCTAGACTGTACCGCTGGCTTCCAGCCGGCGCTTTGATCGCTACTCTTTCAGATTCTCGGTTACGATTGGGATTCGGCACTTTCTCTGTCCGAATTCTCCCCTGACAGTTACTCCGAAAACGTAAACGAATAGAGCTTCCCGCGGATGAGGCGCACGTACAATCGCACCGGCGTGCCTGCCAGTTTGGAGACGTCGGCGTTGCCTTTCCAGTAGACGGCTTGATCGATGTAGTTGCCGCCGATCTCCTCGCAGTCCGCAAGCGCATAACCTGGAATCGGTTTGCTTTCCGCGTCGCGTATTTCCACGAACGCCGTGCCCATCGCACCGGTGTCGATGTTCAGTCGAAGCCTGTTCCCCGAGAACACGATGGGCGGCGTCTCCAACCAGCCGCCCTTGTAGCCGGCATCCGCCGAAACGAAGCCGTCTATGCGCTGCCGGACCGCGCCGATCCCGCCGAGATCGGCGACGTCTTTGTATTCCTGGCGGACGACGGTGCTGTCGTGGGTCATGCCGCTGGACACGTAGTATTGGTAAACGTAGTTGCCGTGGCGGCCCATGCCCGGAGCCATCACGGAATACCAGCGATCCCATTCGTCGGCCAGCCCGGTGGGAAAATACGCATCGCGGCTCGGACGCTCCCATTGGATGCCGTCGCGGCTGACCGCCATCTGCGTTTCCAGCAGGCCAAAGTCTTCCCATTGCCCGGCAACGCGCGGATGAACAAAAGGCTGGCGATTCGGGGCGAAGTGGCGGAATGGCGCAGTGAACATGAAATAGACGTCCTGCGCGTAGGGATACAAGGTCGCCGCATTGTAGTAAATGTCCGAATACGGGTCGTCGTACTCATCCGCCTGCAACACAACCGGCGTATTCTCCGGCGCATTGAACGGATGCTCCAGCGCCACATCGTTAAACGGCCAAGGCTTCAGCGGGTCGTCCGTCTCGATACGCGCGATCCGGCGCTGATTCTCCGAGCCGATCGCGAGGGCGCGCGTGTAGATCACATATTTCTGTATACGCTCGTCCCACCATACCACGGCCGGATTGTCCGTGTACCGCGGGTAAACGCGGACACCCTCGGAATAGTGAATGCCGTCCGCCGAGTAGCTTGCGTAGACGCCATCGGTTTCCTTGTTGGCCGGGCTGGCGAGTTGGATGTTGAACAGCTTGAACCGCCGCGACGCGTCGGACTCGTGCGGGTCCAGAAACACCGTCGCCAGGACTCGCCCCCCCGATTCGATGCTTCCTACACGCTTGAACTGCATGCCGTCGTCGCTCTCATACACATCGAGTCCATCCGAACCGGTGTAGAGCCGGGTCTTGCCATCGATGCTGTACGTCCGGCTGACGTGCGCGCGAATGAGGTTACCGCTCTCGTCGCGGATGCGCCCGAGCTTCTGCGCCTGGTTCATGCGTAGTTCGATGCCTTCGCTTTTCGCGATAAACCGGTGATCGATAAAGAGCTGCGAACGGGTGCCAACGGCAAACGGCTCCGCCGCGAAAACGCACGCCGAAAATGCGAGATATGCAAAAAACGCCAAGCGAGTCATAGCCAACTCCAATTTGGAATTCGCGCGCGGCATGCGCGCAGAGACGAACAGTGCACCACACGTAGGTCTTTATATACGGAACCGCTATACGGGTTCCATCAAAATGACCACGGCGCACCAGCGTTCCCTGCTCTCAGCGCGGAAGGCCGGACGTGACGTGTCCGGAGGCAAGATTGAAATTGACCTCCGCGACTTCCCCTTCGACCACCGTCACGGGGATGGTCTGGGCACGGTGAAAATCGAATCGCACCTCGGAAGCATAGGCGGTCACAAGGTACACGCCTGGATCCAGATACGGAAGCTCGAAATCCCCCTCGGCTCCCGTAAGCCGGTATTCGGCAACTCCGTAAATCAGGCAGTCGTTCGGCTGAGTGGGCACCTGAGCCGGATCATAGACGACGATCACGCATCGGGCGCTTCCATCAGATGCGGAGACATGCCCCCGAATGCCGCCGCGGTTGGTGAAGTTGAACTCGAAGCGCGTCGTCTTTCCGGACGTGAGCGTGACGGTGGCCTGTTGCGATGACCGGTAGATGAACGGAAACGCCCCGTGATACAACGAGCCGCGGATCAGGTACGTTCCCTCGGGAAGGCTGTCCATCGTCACAGTCGGGTTGCTGTCCGAATGGCGAAACATGAATCGATTGAGCACGCGCGGCTTGTCTCCCGAATGCACCTCCAAGCACGCAACGTACCCCTTGAGTGGTTCCCCATCCACGACGAACGGCGCCTCCAATACGCAAGGGGAACCCAGAGCCACCTTGATTTCCTCGGATTCAGACCCGGCGGCTATCGGAATGTCGCGCAGCAGCTTCCCCGCGTACCCCTTCGCCGATATCCAAAGCGTCACGGCTCCCGGCGGCAAGCCCGCAACCGTGAAGCGTTCCTTTTCCGTCACCACTTCCGCGTCCAATTGTTCGTGACGCTCAATGCCCTGACTGTCTTCTATACGCCAAACGCGGAGATCGAAGTCGGTAATGGGCAGTCCAGACAACGCATCCGTAACACGGCCACGAACAATCGACGCTGGAAAGAGCGTCGCATTCACGTCCGTGGAGCCTGGGGCCACGTTCGTAACCCACGCCTCTGCGAGCCCCGTTCCCGTCGGCGGCGCGTACACCAAATCAACGGGATCGACAATCCCCTCCAAGCGGAAGAATCCTGATGCATCGGTCTCCGCCGTAGCTTCGTTCTTTGTTTGGTCGACCCCGTGATCAAACCCAAAGATGCTTTGCCCAGTGACTTTGACTCCTGAGAGCGCTTCTCCATTGTCATCCACCACGTATCCTTCAATGCCGGTCTCAACTGAGAATGGGACCGTCAAGATGACGTTTCTTAGCGTCTCTTCCCCCTTCAGTACAATGGGCTGCGCAACAGCGGCATCAACTGTGTACTGCGGGCTGCTGACGTACGCGGCATAGGGTCCGGGTTGCAGACCGTGCGCGGAGAACATCCCGCGCAAGTCCGTACGCGTAGTCTTCGGCTCGGGCTGGTGGTACCAGCTCTGGTCATCCGTCGGCTGCGGCGTAAGCTGCACATCCACGTTCGCCACCGGCTGCCCTTCCATATCGACAACTTGGCCCTCGATTCCTGCGGCACCGCCAGAGATCGTTAGGATGACCAATCGGCCATCTCGCGTAGTCTGCGCATGAAGGTGCGCCGACCCAAGTTCAGCCACGGTCGCGGTGAGCACCATCTGCAC
>JBHEKO010000574.1:0-5448 GCA_041859475.1 Candidatus Hydrogenedentales bacterium | reverse complement strand
GCGCGTGGCGAACTGCTCCGGCGGGCGGGCCAGCCGTCAGCAGCCCGCCTGGCGTTTCAGCGTGCGTATGAACTTGCCCGGCTGGAACCTGAGCGGCGGTTTCTGGCCCGACGAATCGCAGAATTGTCGGAATGAGCCAGTTTTTCAGGACAATTTTGCGCGGGGTGTCGATTTCGGCCCCGCCCGTTCGACTATTGAAAAATGAGCTTGGCCGAAGTCGATGCCAAGCCGGTCCGCATAGGCAGCCATATCAAGGAGAAGTCGCCATGAAATACGTGTGTCTAGGATTCTATGACGAGTCGAAGTTCGCGGAGATGGCCCCGGCGGAGGCGCAGAAAATGATGGAAGAGTGCCTGGCCTATGACGATGAACTGCGGCGCGGCGGACATTTCCTGGGGGGCGAGGCGCTTGATTCCTTCCGCAATGCAGTCACGTTGAGGATGCAGGGGGGCAAGGTCGAAGTGACCGATGGGCCGTATGTCGAGACCAAGGAAACGCTCGGTGGCATCCTGTTGCTGGAAGCCCGCGACTTGAACCACGCGATCTCGCTGATGTCGAAACATCCGGGGGTGAAAATGGGGCCCTTCGAGATTCGCCCGGCGAATGAAAAGGTCAACAGTCTGATCGCCGAACGTACTGCGGCGGTCGCCGCCGAGACGGCAAAACGTCCCGACTGAAACTCCCTAATCCCTGAAAGTGTCGAGACACGCCGGGCAACGGAGAGTCATCGGCAATAAATCAGGGATGCTCGGTTCTGTTTCCTGGATTTCTCAGCGAGAGCGATTCACCGGGGAAACAGAATCAAAATCTGTATCGAGAGGATACAAACAAAAAGCCCTTGAATCGCAATAATGGCGATTCAAGGGCTTTTTAAAGTGGAGGCAAGAGGACGCCAATAGAACTTTTTGTGGAGGGTCTGACCAGTTGGGACACCGAAATCTGGGGCGGCTGGATAGCGGCAAGCACAAGGCGGAATAGCTTTTGGGCTTACGCAAGCCATGCTGTTCACTTTCCTTCGGCTTCCAGTGAGCGCCGTTATGGGAGACGTCGCTTACTGTAGAGTGTTTGCCCGGTCGACGATGGCGACCTTTTCCCAACTCGCGATTGAGATGATAGGTCGTCATGAAGTCAGGAGCTCTTCACGGCTTTGGCCGATCTCGTTTCGGCTTGTCTCGCCAGCCGCCGCCTTGACCCCCGCGCGGGCGTTCGGCGTTGGGATCGTAGTTGGGATTGGCAACCAGTGGCAGTAATGCACCGGTTTCTTTTTGCCAGGCCCGCAGCGTCTTCGTGAGTGAGGCAGCTTTGTCCGGCATTGAGACGGCTAGGTTCTTTTCTTCATTCGAATCAATTTTCAGGTTGAAGAGCTCGACTCGTCCCCCTTCTTCGAAAAACTCAATCAGCTTGAAGTCCCCTTCACGAATTGCGCTCGACGGAGTCGCCCTGCCGACATAACACGGAAAGTGCCAGAAGAGTCGCTTACGGTCGAGCGTCGACGCACCGTGCAAGAGCGGGAAGAGACTGACGCCGTCGAGCATTTGGCCCTCGGGCGGCTTGATGCCCGCCAGTTCGAGCAGCGTCGGATAGAAATCAACGCTCGACACCGGCGTATCGCATTTACTGCCAAGCTTTTTGACTCCCGGTCCGGTTACGACTAGCGGGACGCGAATGCCACCTTCATAAAGTTCGCCTTTGCCGCCCCGCAGCGGTGGTGTGTATTGCTGGGTGCCGCCATTGTCTGACGTAAAGATCACGGCAGTTTTGTCGGAGAGATTTAGCTGCTTGAGGTGCTCTATGATTCGTCCGACGTTTTGATCGACGGCCTCGATCGTCGCCGCACAAGCGGGGTCGTCGCGACGATCTTTGTTCGCTGCCGCCTTCCGCTCGTACTTCGCCAGCAAATTCGGCTTGGGATTGAATGGTGCATGGATGGCATGATCGGGGAAATAGACAAAGAATGGCCGCTCGCGATTCTCGTCCACGAATTTGAGAACTTCATCGGTCAACCGATCGCTCAGGTAGTTCTTGTCGTCATCGAAATACTCGTCTTTGCCGAAGCCAATGTTCTCCGGAAATACGACTTTCTGGAAACCTTGACCGCCCGGAGTTACTGGCCCAGTGCGACCGCGTCCCAGGTTCCACATGCCAAAGAACGCAGTCGCATATCCGCCGTCCCGGAGCGATTCGGCAACTGTGACGAGGTTCGTAGCAAGTTCCGATTTGCTTTCCGCTGCCTGCAACTTGTGCCACGGCGAACCAGGCGGCTGCCGGGGATCGACGACCGTATAGATTCCGTGCCGAGGCGTGTACTGCCCCGACATCAGGCACGCCCGGGTAGGGGCGCAGTTGGGGGCGCTCGCATAGGCCTGCGTGAACACCAACCCGCTCTTCGCAAGGCGGTCGATGTGGGGAGTCTCGACGAAGCGATTGCCCATGAAGCCGACATCGCGCCAGCCCATGTCGTCCATCAGGACGAGGATGATGTTCGGTGGCCGGTGGTTGCCAGCCGCCAGTGACTCGGCGGAGAACAGCAGCCAGGGCAAGCACAGAATTACCACCCGCATTGTGAGTTGCAGGGCGGACATGGGCCGACATGGCAAAATGATCGTCACCGCGCGCCCTTCCGTTCATATTTGAAGTCGAGCGTTCCGGCGGCCAGTGTGATGTCCTTGATAGCCGCGAGCAGTTCCGCGCGTGACGCTTTTTCCGGAGGCAGATCCAACTTGGCCGAGAGAGCGTAGACCGTAACGTGGTACGTCTTGACACCGGGGCCTTTTGAGCACATTGGGTCATATTCGGCGCGACGGCGATCATTGACGCCCAGCGTTCCAGCCTGGGGAGACTTCTGACTGAGGTCCGTCGTCGTCGCGGGGATGTTGTAGACGACCCAGTACGATTTCTCTTGATCCGGAGCTGTATGCCAGAGACTGATGGCGAACGCCTTCGTTCCTGCGGGGGCGTCTTTCCAGGCAACGGCAGGTGATTCCCGCTTCCCGTCGCAGGTGCATTCGACCGAAATGAAACCGTTCGCTTTTACGGATGAGCTGGTCACTTTCAACTGGGGAAGTTTGGCGTCCGGTCGACTTGCAGCCTGGTTTGCTGGCGTGCCTTCCTGATTACGAGGAGGCCGACGTTCTCCGTCGCGCGGGGGGCGTTGCCCTTCACCGGGTGGCGGGTTCTCACTAGGCCGCGGCGGTGGGCGTCGATCACCGCCGCCAGGGCCGCGCCGCCTCGGTGAGTACGTTTCCTGAGTCGTTTTGCCATTGGTGTCGACGAACACGAACTTCGCTGATCCATCGTTCGAGAGGGTGTAGCTGACGGTTCCTTTTGATCCTCGCACGTCGTAGGTCAATGTGTAACTGCCGGCCTTGGTCTCCTGGAAGCCGGTAATCCTGGCATCTCGCAAAGGCGGCAACGCCGGACGGAGCGGTTCCGCCCGTGGTTGCGGATCGACCTGGCCATCACGTTCGGTCACAACCCCGTAGAACCCGCCATTGAGGTACGGGTACTTCTTCGTCGCGTGATAGTGATAGTTTCCGTTGGCGTCCTTGTGGCCGTTGAGGGCATCGAGATTCTTAACGGGTGATCCGTCCGGCTCCTCGTAGCCATAGATCGGGTAGCCGTCCAGCGCGTAAGCGATGGGCTTTCCCTTGCCATTGGTCTGTTCCAGATGCACCGGCGCAATGTGATAATGGTAATCGTCAGCCCGCCCGCAGTGACCGCCGAATTCATCAAGCTCCCCGAACAAGTACGCGTCGTCGCCACGGTTATTGAGCGGGTTGAAAATCGGAATGCCATTGACGGCGACTGCAATCGCTCCGCGCAGAAAGCGATTCTTGGTCGTGGCGGGGTTCTCAGCCGGGACCGGATGCAACGGAATCTGCCAGGCATTGTCGCCGACGTATTTCTGCGGCAGCGGAACCTGCTGCTGCCAGGCCGTGATACCCACCATCATCTGGTGATCCGGCATTCCGTTCGATTCGACGTAGAAGAAGCGGTCGTCCCAACGGGTCTGAATCGCCTTGAGCTTGACGAACGCCTCAAAGGCCTTGGCGACCGCAGGAACCTGCTCGCGTGCCACGCTCGTCCCCGGCTTTCGATTTCCCAATTGTGCGAGGAGAAACTCAGCTGGCGGAACTTCATTTCCGCGACTGCCCTGCAGAACCGGGAACCCGTCAGAAACGAGTGGAATGAATCGAAGGCCTTCGGCAGACTGCGGGATACGCAAGGGCGAGTCGAGTCGCAAATTGATTTCTGATTTCGGCCTCACGAGTCCGTTCGTCTCCGCGAGACGCCGAATCTCGGACATTTTCCGCTCGATCCAACTTTGATCATCGCTCCGCAGCAACGCAATGGGGAGCGAGACCAACGAGCCGTCGTCGCGGCGAATCTGGACCAAGCCGTCCCGCGCCATGACGAACGATCCCTGTTCACGAAAAGCGCCGGTCGACGCCGTCCAGGTTCGTTCTGAGGTGACTGACGGCTGATTGGCAGCAGGTGATGATCTTTTGCGATGCGAATGGCCGGGGTGGGCCTGCACGATCGAGGTCGTAAACCCGATGGCAAATATCAATAGTCCGGCTTTCAAGGGAACACGCATGTCAGTCTCCTGAAACATTTCTGGGAATCGCCCCGAAGCAGGTTTCTCAATTCGTTGCGGGTTTCCCGGGCTTGTTCTTCCCACCACGTTTTTTCGGTTCAACTGGCTGATTGGGGTCGAAGTTCGGGTTCGGCGTCGGGAACTGCGCATTGACATCGGCCAGGTATTTGTCGAGACGCTCGCGAAGCTTCTTCGTCTCGGTGGGGCGTTCCGCCGCGAGGTCATTGCGTTCGCCGATGTCCTTCGAGAGATCATACAACTCGTCGTGGTTGTCCTCGTAGAAGTGCAACAACTTCAGTTCGCCCAGGAAGATCGCCGAGTGCGGCGAGTCGCCCTGATAGTGGGGGAAGTGAAAGACAAGTTCCTCTCGCAGGCGCTTTACTTCTCCTCGTCCATTATTTTTGAGCAGTGAAGCGATACTGCCTCCTTCGATTCCCTTGGGCAGCGTGCTGGGAGCGATGCCCGCCCACTCGCAGAAGGTGGGAAAGAGGTCGTAGCCGACGACGCGGGTGTGAGACCAGGAGTTCGGCTTCACGCCAGGACCGCGCACGATGAAGGGGACGCGAATGCCCCCTTCCCAAACGCCACCTTTGCCACCAGCCAAGACTTTTTTGCCTCCACCAGCGCCGTTATCAGCCATGTAGATGACGTAAGTGTTACCGGTTAGGCCCAGTCGGTCGATGGCGTCCAAGACGCGACCGACTCCAGTATCCAGGTCTTCCGTGATAGCCGCTGTCGTGACGCGTTTGCGGTTTTCAACGCCCAGCTTCTGCTCGTACTTGGCGAGCGTGGCCTGATTGGCATTCTCCGAGGCGTGCAATGCGTTCCAGGAAAGTTGAATGAAAAACGGC
>JBHEKO010000515.1:0-5000 GCA_041859475.1 Candidatus Hydrogenedentales bacterium | reverse complement strand
GGAAAGACCATCGACGCGCTTGTGCATTACGCCGCGTACTCGGGCGATCCGAAAGTCCTGGAAAAGAAGAAGCAGATCGTCGGCGAACTCATAGCGGCGCAGGAGCCTGACGGCTACATCGGTTATTTCACGCCCGACAAGCGCATCTTTGCTTTGTGGGACATCCACGAGATGTCGTACATCATTTGGGGCTTGGTGTCGGACTACGAAGTGTTCGGCGAGAAGGCTTCGCTGGATGCGGCGTGCAAGGCTGCGGACAACATCATTGCGCGGTGGGAGGCGGAGCCGAATCGCATTCCCGGCGATGGCGAGATTACGACGTACATGGCGGTGACGTGCAGCGAGCCAGCAATGCTGGCGCTGTATCGCATCACGGGCGATACGAAATACCTGGAGTACTGCACGAAGTTTCGCAAGTTGCCGGAGTGGGACGGGCCAATCGTGGAGGGGCGTTGGGGGCAGATCGCCGGGCATGCCTACGCGTATATGAGCCGGTCCATGGCGCAACTCGCTCTGTATCGCATGCAGCCGGAGGAGAAGCTACTGACGTCGTCGCGCAAGGCCATGGATTACATGATCAAGCAGGATGGCCTTGCGGTGATCGGCACGTGCGGCCAACACGAATGCTGGCACAGCACGCAGGAAGGCGCCGCGAACCTTGGAGAGACCTGCGCGACGGCGTATCTGCTGCGGTTTTGGGAAGACTTGATGTCAATGAGCGGCGACGCGCGGTATGGCGATCTGATGGAGCATGCCATCTACAACGCGTTATTCGCGGCGCAGTCGCCGGACGGGCGTCAGATTCGCTACTACGCGCCGTTTGAAGGACCGCGCGAGTATTTCAAGGACGATACGTATTGCTGTCCGTGCAACTACCGCCGCATTCTCGCCGAATTGCCGCAGCTCATATGCTATCAGCAAGGCGATGGCGTGCTCGTCAATTTGTATGTCGCGTCCGAGGTGAAATGCCCGTTGCCCGACGGGGGCACGGTGAAGCTGAAGCAAGACACGACGTACCCCACGGGCGACAGCGTGACCATCAGCGTGGACCCGAGCGCGGCCAAGACGTTCGCGGTGAAGCTTCGCATACCGCGCTGGTGCACGGCGCCGGAAATAGCCGTTAACGGTGCGAGCGTCGCGCATACGGGCAATGCTCCCGTGTCCATTGCGCGCGAGTGGAAGCCGGGCGACCGCATCACGTTGCGTTTCCCGATGACGCCACGTTTGGTGAAAGGGCGCAAGGCGCAGGCGGGACGCGTTGCCGTCATGGTTGGCCCGACGGTGTTCACGCTGAGCCGCGCCGCGAATGCGGCTATGGAGAAAGAGGATCTCCGCTGCATCACCATCGACCCGAAGACGCTTACGGGTCCGTTCCCGGACGAATCCGTGCATCCTGGAGGGCTCGCGTGCAAGGTGAAGGCGTGGCGGACGACGGAGTGGTATCCGTTCAGCGAGCACACGTGGGAATTGACGCTTACCGAGTTCGCAGACCCGAACGGACAAGCGACGTATTTTCACGTGCCCAACCCGAATGATGAAACGTTCGTCGATGATGAACTCGTAACCGGGGCTGAATACGTCTATTGATTGGTTCATGCATTGATCGAATCGGCACGTGTCGACCATATCTCACGGGGGGCATGCTTTGTTTGACGTGAGAAATTCCGGTGGCACAGGGCGGTTGCCCCGGCGTGTCGCGACTAGTAGTATCCTTCCAAACGATGAAGGAGCCCAGGTTTGAGCGCATTTCGACAGGCAATCAAGGACATCGTGACGAACGTCGAGACGGTGGTGCTCGACAAGACCGCTGTGATCAAGACGGCGCTCGCGGCCTTTCTGGCAGGCGGACACGTGCTCATGGAGGACGTGCCGGGCGTTGCGAAGACCGTGCTGGTCCGGGCACTGGCGGTCTCCAGCGGTTGCGGGTTCAACCGCATCCAATGTACGCCCGACCTGTTGCCGACCGACGTGAGCGGCGTGTCCATCTACAATCAGAAGAACCAGGAGTTCGAATTTCGGCGCGGCCCCATCTTCGCGCAGGTCGTGCTCGCCGACGAAATCAACCGGGCAACGCCCCGGACCCAGTCGGCGCTCTTGGAGGCGATGGCGGAAGGGCAAGTGACCGTGGACGGCGTGACGCACAAACTGGCTCAGCCGTTCATTGTGTTTGCGACGCAGAATCCGGTGGAGCACGAAGGGACTTTCCCCTTGCCCGAGGCGCAGCTCGACCGTTTCATGATGAAGCTTTCGATGGGGTACCCGAACATTCGCGCGGAAGCCGAGATGTTGGAACGAATCCGCCTGGCGCATCCCCTGGATTCGCTCAAACCGGTGAGTGACCCCGTGACGCTTATGCGAATGCAGGTGGGGATACGCGAAATCTATGTACACGAAAAGGTCCGGGACTATCTCCTGCGGCTGATCAACCGCACGCGCGATTCGACCCATCTCAGCCTTGGAGCCAGCCCGCGTGCTTCGCTGGCGCTGTTCCGTGCGGCGCAGTCTTTTGCGGCCGTGCAGGGGCGCGCCTACGTCCTTCCAGACGACATCAAGATCCTCGCACACCCCGTCCTGGAACACCGGCTTATCCTCAATCCCGAGAGCCGGTTGCGCCGGGTAACGACCAACAGCGTACTCCGTGATATAATTGCCGAGGTTCCTGTCCCCGCGGGGGCACAGAACTGGAAGGCGGGTTGATTGCCCCTCCGGGGGCGGTTATCGTGCTGGTACGTCGTCGAGATCGGGAAATCTTATGACAGCCTGGTGGTGTGTCATGTCCTTTGTAATTCATGTGCTCGGTGGTACTTAAACGAATTAATTCGGTCCAGGGGTTCCAATGCTAGGTTCAGGTGCGATAATGAGGCTGTTTGGGCGTAAGAAGGCAGATAGCATCGACAAGGACGAAGGCACGGCACAAGGAGGCGATGGCCAGGGGGGGACGAAAGGGAGTCTGGAACTCACCCATGTCGGTCCTTACGAGATCATCGCGCCGGTAGGCACCGGCGGTATGGGGACTGTGTACAAGGCGATCGATCGCAGGCGCGACCAGACAGTGGCGATCAAGGTGCTCGACCGCCAGTTCGACTTGGACCGCAAGAAGCGCCGCAGGGACTACTTGGGGCGTGAAATTCTGGTGGCAGCCAATCTGCGGCACCCTTGCATTATTCGATACCATCCCGAAATCATCGAGCAGGCGGACGCCGAGAACAATATACGGCGCTGCCTCCTCATGGAATTCGTTGACGGTCCCGATCTGCGCAAGCACATCACCGACCGCGACTTGACGTTGCAGCAGATGGTGGAAGTGTGTATCCGGCTGTGCCAAGGATTGGACTTTCTGCACCAGAACGGCATCGTGCACCGCGACATCAAGCCTGGAAACTTCCTTTTCTCGCGCGACCTGAAACACGTGAAGATTTGCGATTTCGGGTTGTCGAAATCCAACGCCAGTTGGCGGACGCGCTGGGTGAAAGAGGGCGGCGGAACGCGCGCCTACATGTCTCCCGAGCAGATTTCGAACAAGGGCCGGGGCCTCGACGCGCGGTCCGACATCTTCTCGTTCGGCATCACGATGTACGAGTTGATCGCGGGCCGGCATCCTTGCGATGGCCGGGATTCCCGCGAGATTATGAAGCAAATCAAGAGTTCGAAGTTCAAGTTCGAGCCGCCTTCGAAATACAATTCGGAAGTGCCCACCGCACTCGATCGGATTATTCTGAAGGCGCTCCGGCGGCAGCCTGAAAAGCGGTATCAGTCCATGACGGAATTGTTGTTGGACCTGACCCGGTTGAACGAAACGCGCATCTAGCCCGCATATTTCACCGGGGCTTGGCCGCGCAGGTTTTTGGCGCCTGCGTTGCCGGCGAATTGTTTGCTGCAAGGAAGACGGTTGCCCTCGGCGCATGCCGCCGGATGGGCAAGCCACAAGAGCCTCTTCGAAGGCCGAGGTGCGAAAGGACCGGTATGGTTGCCAGGAAGAACATGGCAGTAGCAGCTGGACTTGTTCTTGTGCTTTGCATGCCGGTGTTGTTTCTCTCGTGCGAACGGGATACGGGAACATCAGCCGGAGGTTCAGAATCCAAGTCATCCGATCCGTTCAAGACGTTTCAAGAAGGTGGGACCATCGAGTTCACGGTCCAAGGCCAACCGTATACGGTGCAGATTACGGACTGTCTCTACAACAACACCGAGGGAGACTATCCCGATTACGTTGAGATTGCGGGCGCCGGCACGCTGGTCCATTTCTCGAACGAGGCCAAAATGCACGACGACGCGCAAGGGCTGAGCGACTTTGCGACGATCGTGGGGAAACCGCTTCCCCTTTGGACGGAAGTGTCCGAGGCCATGGAAATCACCGTAACGGGTCGCGGCAAGTACACGATTAGCGGGGGGGCGCTCACGCTGGAGCGTTTCGAGCATGGGATGGAAGGGCGCGATTGGTGGGAAGGGCGCATCGAGTTGAAGCTCAAGACGGAACACGGCGACACACCTGTGTCGGGTACTTTCAAGACCTGCATTGTCCCGGTCTGGTAGGAACCGTTTTGCCGGTCAGAAGAACGAGAGAAACCCTGTGACCATGTCCACGCCGATGGTCATGAACTGGCCGATGATGTTCAGGATGTACGTGACCGTGTTGAAGACCGGCTGAATTAGCGCGTAGATGTCCGAGAATTGTTGAAGCCACGTTCCCATTGGGGCATCCTCCTTTGCTACTACCCATGTCCAGCCGCGCGGCATTGTAGCGCAAGCCGAAGTGGCCCGCAATCTCGTGGGGTGTGGGTCTGAAGGACCTAAACGACCTAAACGACAAATGGGCACGATGCGCCGCAGGGGCCAGTGGGACGAAGAAAACCTGGGGCGCTTTCACAAGCCGCAGCCCTCAAGCTTGAGCCGAGCCACTGGGCGTGCGTGGGTTTTGTCGAGGGTTTGAGTAATTGACTTGTTTGAGGAACGCTACGTATCATACGCGGCCTAAAGCGCGTCGTGTCCGTGATTTGCCT
>JBHEKO010000445.1:0-22256 GCA_041859475.1 Candidatus Hydrogenedentales bacterium | reverse complement strand
GCAAACGATCGTGTCGCCGGTATGACTCACCTCTATCGTGGCCCAGGTATTCGTCGGGACGATCAGGGCGATGGCATCGCCGAACTTTATGCGCTTGCCGTCTTTCACCACGTAGAGCCGGAGATTCGATTCCAGCGGATTGTACCGGCACAAATAGTAATTGTTGGCGTCCTGTACGCGCCACATCAGGCCGCCGCCTTGGTCCTCAAAGCCATCGTCCGAACGGAGCGAGACTTTCAGCGTGACGTCCTTCGCGCGTACGCGGTCGGTCCAGCAGAGATTGAAGGCGCGGGCAATATTGTGATTAACCTTCGTCAGCGAGAAGATGTGCTTGCCCGACGGCGCCTTGGGATCTTCCACGACGCCCCACGTGGCCACGGGAGTGCCGGGAGCTTCCGAATTGACCGTCTCGATCTTCCACCCCTCGGGCACGGACCCTATAGCATCCTTCTCGAAAACGAGCGCGACGGAGACTGCTTCGCCTGCCGCGAAACAGACCATCGCACCGCAAAATACACCAAACACGACAAGACTCATTGCACGCGACTTCATGCGGAATTCCTCCTCTTACTGCTTGGGTTGCGGGCGCATGCCCGATATTTGAGTAGATGAAGATTCGGGGAGGCGACGATCACATCTTGGGCGATTTGGGCGTGGTGGATTCAAGATGCACACTTGCGTTGATGCTTCCGCTCTCCCCCGTTTTACGAATAGCGATTCGCGTTTGTTTGCCGCCGTCGATCAGGGGGAGCGTGTCGATGCGGGCGGTGCAGTCTTCTGGAAACGTGAGGGTAACAATGCCGCGTTTGCCGGTGATTGTGACCGTGTTCCCGTCAAGAGTCGCCGGGAGTTGGGTCTGCCAATAGAATTCGACGGCATCGCCCTGAGCCAGTTCGTAGTCGTCGCGAATCGTGAGTGAATCGGGCGACGGCGAATCCCAGGTGCGCGTCCATCTCGTGTAGAAGCCGTCCCAGCCGGGGGTCGCGTCGATGGTTGCGTGAAAGCGTGTTTCGTCGCCGGAGCCGGTGGGCCTTACGTCCGCCGCAAGCGGGGACTGTGGCCGAGGGCGGTCTCCTTCGACAATGGGCACGAGCATGTTGTGGCGCTGGCAGTATTTGTATTGAAGGTGGATGGGGTCTTTGTAATCGCAAATGCCGGGGTCCATGGCGAAGGTTTCGCCCGCAAATTCGAGGGCGAAGCTGCCTTTGTCTTCGTGGGTGTGCGTGGCCCCTGCGCGGCCACCCATCACGAGGATCTTGACGGTCTCCGAGCCGAGCATGCGTGTCGACGCAATGGGGCCCATGTCGGGCAGCGCCACAAACGCTGGGAGCGGTGGCCCGGTTTGCGCGAGAGGTTCCAAGCCTTCGAGGACACGTTGCCGGTTATAGAGCGTGGTCCAATAGGTGTTGGGGAATAGTTGGTGCAGCATTTCGAGAAAATCCGACGGCCAGTCGCCGTGCGCGTCGCAAATAGGGATGAAGGACTCCGGCGTGGTCGACACGACGACGGCCGCAAAGTCGGCGGTATTCGCAAGCGTGGCGGGGACGAGTTCGGCAAGTGTGCGGCCGCGGGCGCGGGCATAGTACTTGAGTATCCTGTAATTGTTGCGAATTACAGGGCTGAAATACGAGGGGCCTTCGTCGTAGCCGCCGTCGGGCAGGATGACGGTGGCGAGGTTGTCGAGCGAATCGTTCAAGGCGAGATCCGTGTAGGGTTTCACGCGGGGCCATTCGCGTTCGAGCACGAGATAGGCGTAGGTGCGCCCGTTGTTGAAGTACGCGAGCTGGTTGCAATGAAACACGTATTCGTGCCGCCACAGGGCATAGTTGATTGGGCCGACGCCCTCTTCGGCCAGACGCCGCATCAGATACGTGCGGCCTGCGTCCGTGAAGGCGTCGCCTGCCAAGTCGAGGATCTCGGCGATGTCCTGCGCGCAGTACGAGCGCCGGAAGGGACGGTCTTCCCAGGAACTGCCTGGAAACGCCGCCATGAAGCCGTACTCCCAATGCGGACTCATGGCAAGGCTCAGCGCAAACCGGCCTGCGGCCCGGAGGGCATCGGGGTTTTCCGTCACCAACGCGGCGGTTGCGATATCGGGTCCGCCGGGCATGGAGGCACGATTCGCATCGCGGTCGCGGCCGTGCATGCCGTGTTCGCCGCCCGTGTTCGCGAACTCGTGTATGGCTGATTCGAAGTCCATGGTGTTTGCGGCCTCCGCGCGGCGCGAAAAGGATGACGCGCCGTCTTTGGCCATGGCTGCTCTATGTTCTTCGCGGAGGGTGTCGAGCTCCTCGGGCGTGAGAAAGATGCCGTAGCGCGGAGAAAAATTGGTAATGCCGGAAGGGGGCTTGAGGTAGGCGTCCCATTGCATGCGGGAAAAATCCCATTGCTTCGAATAGGCGTCTAGCAACTCCGTGTTTTGGAGTCCTACCCAGCGGAGCCAGCCGGTCGCGGGAGTGTTGGGCACGCCGGAGATGGCGATAGTGACTTGCGTGATGCGTTGCGCGCCGTCGAGCGGCAAACGGTATTCGTGTTCTTCGCCTTCGCTGGGGGGAAACGCGAGGGCGCGCTCGCCGAGGTCGGTGTGCGCGGTAAGCTTGACGATGCAGCCTTTGGGACACGTTGCGCTGAGCATGAGCACGTCGTAACGGCTGCAATCCACGTGGAAGTCGCGACTCATTTCCAGCACGGGGCCGCCGGCGGGGCTCGTGGTCCACTCGAAATAGACGGCGTTCCACTCTTGGTACACGCGCAGCGCGCATGCGTCGCGGGAGGCGATTTCCCAGTGCGAGAGGCCGCTCAGTTCGCGATCCCAAAACGGCTCGATGATGGCTTCCGCGACATTGATCGGAACGGGCATTTCAGGCGCCGGAGCGGGAGTCTCGGCGCTCGACGCAACGAGCGCGGTGCTGCACGACAGAAGGGCGAGCAAGAGACGTGCGCGCTGGAGATGCATGGAAGAAAGCATGTGGGACATCGCGGACTATTCCCCCTCGTGAATTGCGGACTTGATGGCTGCAACCCTACGCGAGAGTGCGGGCGGGAGGCAAGATTTCATTGCGTGGAATGTGCTATTGGGGTTGTGGCGGTGGAGCCGGAACGGCAGGTGAGGGTTTCTTGACGCGGTAGATGTTGAGGGGGGCGAAGCCGGGGAATTCCTTGCGCTCGATCTCGTAGGCGCGGTCTTTGAGGAGTTCGTCGATAGCTTTGGCGCTGACGCGAATCGTGGGCGACCAGACTCGAGTGACGATGAGCCAGACGGTGTTGCCGGTTTCGATGGCGTCGATGACTTCTTTCTCGTAGTCCATGCTGGTGATAAAGCGCTTCGGGTCCATTTTCGAGTAGTAGGTGAAGGGGGGTACGCAGCGTTTGCCTGTGAACAAGATGGTGTCATCGGGAGCAGCGTGGGATTCCAGGTACTGGACGCCGGCGGCGGAGTTGATGCGGAGGGGGCGGTCGAAGCTGAACGCGTTGCAGACGGTCATGAGGATAAGGAACGCGACGGCCAATTTTCGCCGCAACGGCGTCTTCAGGGCGACAACGCAGCCCGCCATCATGAGGAACATGGGAAAGGCTTGGTAGCCGAGGTAGCGGTCGGACAGGCAGGGGCGGATCAGGTACGACAGGATAAACAGGCACACGACGGGGACGATTAGCCACGAGATAAGGATTGCCGCGGCGGGCCGGTCGCAGGTTTGCACGGCGTCTTCGTCGAGATGGGTGACGATGGTCTTGCGTCGCCTGATGAAGATGACGCATGCGAGGACGAAGGCGGCTCCCCAAAGGTGGAGATAGGGAATCGCGAATAGTTGATAGCGAACGGGGTCGCCCAGGCCGAACTTCGTTCCGGGAAACGAGTAGAGGTAGCAGCCAAGCACGTGCATGATGCCGGGAGGGCTGAGCCAGCCCAGGTGGCGGTCGATGGCGCCGGTGTCGATGGAGCGAACCCAGAGGGCCAAGGGGATCAGGCCGGGGAGGTGCGCGAGGGACCACCACACGATAGGGAGGATGCGATGCCTCCGAAGCGCGAGGAATGCGATGCCTTGGGCGACAAGCACGGAGAGCGCCAGCAGATGCGTGAAGATGAGCGTGCAATTCAGCAGAACGTTCAAGACCCACCAGATGGGTTTCTTATCGGTGAGTGCGCGGTAGAACGCATACATGGCGGCGAGGGCCAGGAGGTACGTGAGACCGTACATGCGGATTTCTTGGGACTGAACGAGCATGGTCTTGGAGAAGGCTCCGAAGAGCAGCGCCAGGAGCCCGCCTGTGGGGCCGAATAGACGGCGTCCGAAGGCATACAAGAGAACGAGGGTGAGCATGCCGAAGATGAGCGATACCGCGCGGAGCGCCATGATGGAGTGCCCGGTGGCCCAGGACGTGTAATACTCGATGACGAAGTAGAGGGGCACAATGGCCGGGTCGATCTCGGTTTGGGTCTTGAAGTAATCGGCCAAGGTGGGCGATTGCAGATAGAGGACGCTCGTGGCTTCGTCGTGCCAGAGGGATTCGTCGGAGATGCGGTAGCTGCGCCATGCGAATGCGGAGATGAGCAGCGCCGCAACCAACACCCAATGGAGCATCGAACTTCTCGGAGTGCTTTCGACAGATTCCATCTTCAAGCGTGTCCTTCCACCCCACCAATGCGTGAGTGCAGTCCCTAGTCCTGGTAAGGGATTATCCTGAAAAGCGCCACGGGGACTCTTCCCGGAATCTGGTAGTGATCATACTCATATTCTCTCCGTTTAAGCACTTCGTCGAAGTCCGCGACCGCGAGGCTGGTGTTGGTTGACATAATGACCCACGTGTCATATCCGCTCTCGACGGCCACGAGTGCGTCTTCGAGATAGGTCTCGCCGCAACGTGTCTTCGCGCCGGTGACGATCCCTTCGACAGCGAGTTGCGCCTTCTGGGTATTGTCCATCACGAAGACGAAGTCACCGTGGTGACCATACTCGCTGATGATTCGGGAGGCGGTGCTTAGATCCAAGCGCAATGGACGTCTGAGGTCGGGGAGAAGCAAAGCTAGGGACCCCAGGAGAAGCGTGACGGCGGCGATTCGCACCCATCCGCGGGGCATGACAGCCGCGCCGGCTCCCGCCAGCACGCAGAAGGGAAAGCACGGGTAGAATACGTAGCGGCCCACGAAATACGGCCTCACGGCGAATGAAATGGCGAAGAGCACCAGCGGGGGCAGCAGGAACACAACGAAGAGGAAGAAGATGGATCTCGGCTTGTAGCCGGGGAGATGGCGCAGATTTCGAGGAATGGCGAAGCGCGACCGCAACTTGAGGCTCCAGGCCCCGGAGGCGTTGCGCAGGAACGTCGTGCGGACGCGATGGCGGAAGGTCCAAACGACAAGCCAGACGGATGCCGCGAACATGAAGAGCCCCGGCAGCGCATGAGAGGGCAGGAAGGGCATGTGAGGCGCAAGGCAATCCGTGAAACCGAAGACCCAGCCGGACCCTGAGCAGTAGTAGAAATAGTGTTCGAAAAGTGCATTCCACGACGGCATCGAGATCCATGACGTGGCGACTTCCATGTGACGTAGACGTGACGCGGAAAGCCAGAGGGCAAGGGGCGCAAAGAGGGGAAGATGCGCCAAGGTCCAAAGAAAGGTGCGGCGGAACGCACGAGGACCGGAGAAGAAGAGCATGAAGAGCCCTTCGGTGAGCAGCAAGAGGCAGCCGAAAAGGTGCGTCCACACAATACAAGCGTTGACCAGGACATTGATTGCCCAAAGCGCTCGCCTGTTGGAATTCAAAGCGGCGATGAACGTCAGCATGGAGAGCAGGGCGAGCGGCAGCAACAGGGCGTACATTCGGATTTCTTGCGAAAAGTAGATATGCGTCCTGGAAAGAGTCAGCAATGCGGCCGCCACGAGTCCGGCGGTCCCGCCGAAGAGGTAGCGGCCCAGAGAATAGAGCAAGGCGATGGTTGCGAGCGACAAGAAAACGGAAAGAATGCGCGCAGCGAGGACACCTCCGCCGGTGCATCGCACGAAGGCGTATTCCAACGTGAAGTAGAAGGGGACGGCCGTGGGATCGTTGGAGCGAAACTTCTCGAAGAATGTACCTAGTGTGGGCTGATCGAAGGCGACCGTACTGACGACTTCATCGTACCAAACCGGCTCGTCCTGGATACGGTAGAGGCGAAGTCCTGCGGCGACACACAGAATCGCGACGAGAACGAGCGCTTCCCATCGCTTCATGTGCTGCGCTGTCATGGCCCCCACGGTCTCAGCGTGCCGGTGTGAGCGACATTATCCCGCTACCTGCGCCGAAGCAAAGAACGCCCCGGACGCTTGCGCTGCGGACGAGTCGCCGTCTGTTCCTCTTTGGGGACGAAGAGCGAAAGCACGGGGGGTGCCTTGTCCCACTCCTGACGAGGTAGGCGGCGGCCAAGGGCGCGTTCGATGGTCTCAAGGGCGAGATGTTCCGAAGGGGACACAAAGGTAATGGCGTCGCCCTCGGCGCTTGCGCGGGCCGTGCGTCCGATACGATGCAGGTAATCGTCCGCGGTGGGCGGAATGTCGTAGTTGATCACGTGCGAGATGCCTTCGACGTCAAGGCCTCGGGCGGCGACGTCGGTGGCAACAAGGATCTTGTAGCGTCCGCTACGAAATCCTTCGAGGGCTTGCTCTCGCTGCTTTTGGCTGAGGTCGCCGTGGATTGCGGCGGCTTTGAGTCCCGCTTTTCGCAACGTCGCCGTGACGCGGTCCGTACGGCTCTTGGTGCGCATGAACACCACGGCAGAGACGGTCTCCTGCTTGCGGAGGATGTCGATGAGCAGGCCGGACTTGTCTTCGGACATGACTGCATAGAGCGCCTGGCGTACGCTTTCCACTGGTTTGGATATCAAGCCCACGTTGATGCGCTCGGGGTCATGCATCATTTCGCCGGTGAGGCGCGCAATTTCGTCGGGGAACGTCGCGGAGAACATCATGGTCTGACGATCTTTGGGAAGCTTGCGGAGGATGGAGCGAATGTCGGGCAGGAAACCCATGTCCAGCATACGGTCGGCCTCGTCGAGCACAAGCACGGCGAGGTCTTTGAAATTGATGTTGCCGCGATTCATGTGATCGAGCAGACGCCCGGGAGTCGCAACGATGACGACCCTGCCGCGGCGCAGATCGTCGGCCTGGCGCTGCAGTCCCACGCCGCCGTAAATGACGACGCTTTTGATCTGCATGGACTTGCCGACTTCTTCTACGACGCGCTGCACCTGCAACGCGAGTTCGCGCGTGGGCGTCAGCACGAGCATCATGTTGCGCGTCATCTTCATCGCGCCCAAGCGCGTCAGGCTTGGGAGCGTGAAAGCTAAGGTCTTGCCCGTGCCGGTTTGGGCGACGGCCACCAAATCCTTGCCCTCCAGGGCAATGGGGATGGCCTGCTCCTGAACCGGGGTCGGCGTTGTGATGTTTTGTTCGTGCAGGACGCGCAAGCAGCGCGGGTCCAATCCGAACACGGTAAACGGCATGGAAGCCTCCTCTCAAAACATAGGTTCGATCGCGGGCAATTGTCAGGCTGGCGGAAAGGCCTATCCACCGGCCCCTCGGCGGAGTGTATCCGCTCGTTGGGCATAGCACGCGCCCACTTGCGTGCGACGGGGTCGCCATACGGCGCCTGATTCGACACAACAGTATACGGCGAGGGGAGGGCAAGATGCACACTGGGCGTTCGAGGAGGGGGTGGACGGGAACGGTGACTTGGTTGATGCCGGGGGATAAGAACCACCCTCCGATGTAAGCGAAGTCCCCGGCTGCGCGCATTGTTTCGTGAATGTGGGTCTGCGTAGACGTGTTGCGCGAGGGGCACACCGTGTAGGCGATGCATTTCAACAAGCGAAGCGGGCTTGGCGGGCAGGTATGGCAGGGACGCTTCTATTCGCGCGTGCGGGATGAGGCGCATGCCTGGGCTGGGGTGCGCCACGTGGAGTGCAACCCCGTGTGCGCGGAGATGGTGGACCGGGCCGACGTGTGTCGTTGGTCGAGTGCGGGACTTATTCAAGCGTAGCGAAGCGAAGACGGGTCTGTCCCCGCACTCGACCGCAGCAAGGATGACGCAGATGCCGTTATCCGGACCCGGCGACTATTCACGATCTCGACCAGAATAAAGCCTCGGAACTGCATTCAACTAATTCTCTCGAAACGGTTTCCGAGGCGGTCGATCTTCTTGCCCATACGAGGCAGTGATGCAAAACACGATGGCGGAGAGAATCGTTGATAGGACTTCAGAAACTGAAGGAGCCCTTCACTATCCTCTTTCCAGCGCCTCGCGGATTTTCTCGGCCAGGTTCTTCCTCGAGAACGGCTTCTGAAGAAAGTGCACGCCTTCGTCCAGTACCCCTTGGTGCGCAATGACGTCCGCCGTGTAGCCGGACATGAACAGCCGCCTGATTTCCGGATAAATGGCCAGCAGGTTTTTGGCCAGGTCGCGGCCGTTCATTTTGGGCATAACTACGTCGGTTATGAGCAGGTCAATGTGGCCGGAATGTTCCCGGGCCAAGCGGATGGCCTCGCCCGGGGTACTGGCCGCCAGCACGGCGTACCCCAACTTCTCCAGCAGCATTTTGGTCATTCTAAGGGTCGCCGGTTCGTCCTCCACCAGCAGAATGGCCTCGCTGCCGCGCGCCGCTGCTTGCGGCTTGCGTTCCTCCGTTTCCGGCGTCGCCTTGGCCGCGTGTCGCGGCAGGAAGATTCTGAAAGTCGTACCCTGGCCCGGTTCGCTGTACACGTTGACGAAGCCGTTGTTCTGCTTGACCGCCCCGTAAACGGTGGCCAGGCCCAGGCCAGTGCCTTTGCCCATCTCCTTGGTGGTGAAGAAAGGCTCGAAGATGTGGGAGACGGTCTCGGCATCCATCCCGCAGCCGTCGTCGCTCACGGCCAGCAGCACATAATCGCCGGGGATGAAGCCCGCGTATCGGGCGCAATAGTCCTCGTCGAAGGAGGTGTTGTCCGTCCCAATGATGACCTTGCCGACGCCAGCGATGGCATCGCGGGCGTTGACGCACAGGTTGGCTAGGATCTGGTCGATTTGGGCAGGATCCATCTTGACCGCCCAGAGATCCCTGCCGGGTTTCCAGGTTAGGTCGATGTCCTCGCCGATGAGCCGCCGAAGCAGCTTGAGCATCCCCTCCACCGTCTCGTTGAGGTCGAGTACCTTGGGAACTACGGTTTGCTTGCGGGCAAAGGCCAGAAGTTGGCGGGTGAGGTCGGCCGAACGCTGGGCGGCCTTCTGGATCTCAATCAGTTCGGCATGCAGGGGATCGTCGAGGCCGACCTGTTCCAGAGCCATCTCCGTGTGGCCCAGGATGACCCCCAGCATGTTGTTGAAGTCATGGGCCACGCCGCCCGCCAGCCGGCCCACCGATTCCATCTTCTGTGCCTGGATAAGCTGGGCCTGGAGTCTTTCCCGCTCCTCCTGAGCCCGCTTGCGCTCGGTGATTTCGCTGAAAAGAACAGCCACTTTCCCTGGCGACATCCGGAACGCGTGCACCTCAAAGGCGCCGGTAATTCCGCCATCATCGTAGTTGACCTGTTCTGTATACCAGCCCACCCCATTCCGGGCGACACCGCGATACCGATCCGGAATTTCCGTTTCAGATAATGGAGGAAAAGCCTCTTCAATCGTCTTGCCCAACAGCCGGGATGTGTTGATGCCAGTCAATCTGCTTGCCGCGGGATTAGCGCCAACAAGAACCAGACGCTCCCCCTCTTCCAATTGATACATGTGAATGCCCATCGGGGAGGACCGGATGATGCTACTCGATATTTCTTCGCTTTCGCGCAAGGCCTCCTCTGCCTGCTTGCGCGCGGTGATGTCGTTGCCAATGCACAAGATTTCGCGTGCTTCGCCCTGGGTGTTCAGGACCGGGGTATTGGTCCAGGATATCCATACGCGGCTCCCGTCCCGGCGCATGTTTTCATTTTCGTTCTGTGCGTACGAATTTGGTCGACGGGCAATATCCCGAACAATGCTGCGTAGGTCACGACCGGTGCTGTCTATTGGGGGCACAATTGTTCCCACAACGTTCCGGCCAAGTACTTCGTCGGCTGTATAGCCGAATAGGCGCTGTGCAAACTCATTAAAAAAGGTGATGCGCCCTTCGCCATCCATGCGGAGAATCACGCTGTTTGCGTTTTTGACCAATTCCCGGTAACGCCCTTCACTTTCATGCAACGCCTCTTCCGCCTGCTTGCGCTCGGTGATGTCCTGGAGCGTTCCGATGACATAGGATCGCTCACCCCCGGTCACGGACGACAGGCCCCGCACCTCTGTCCAGAGATTCTTGCCGGTATGGGTGGCGATTTCTGCTTCGACCAGAAACGGCTCGCCCCGTTCCAGGCACGCGGTCACCTTTTCAGCAATGATCGGGATGTACTTGGGCAGGTAGTACTTCAGCCCCTCGGCCAACCCCGGCCGGTAATCGCGCGGCGCCTCGATGATGTCGTAGATACCGTCGGTCCACTCGAGGTAGTCCGTGTGGGGGTTGGCTTTCCATCCGGCCAACAGGGCAATCTCCTGCGTTTTCTTCAGGAACAGCTCGCGCTCCCGCAGCGACTCTTCTGCTCGTTTGCGCTCGGTGATGTCCTGATGTGTTCCATAGGCCAGGAGTGGTTTGCCATCCTCGGTGCGGGAAATGACTATGCCCTTGTCCAGAACCCACACCCAATGACCATCCTTGTGCTTGATACGGTATTCGCATTCATAGAAATTGGTTTCGCTCTTGAAGTGCCGTTCCATGGCCGCATTGCTGGCTTGCAGGTCGTCGGAGTGGGTGAGATTCTCCCATGTCTTGAAGGAGATTGGCGCGAGTTCCGCAAGGGTGTAGCCGGCCATGCCGACAAAGCGCTCGTCAAGAATCGTTTCACCAGTTTGCACGTTCCATTCCCAGGTGCCCACGTTTGTGCCATCCAGAATGAATCCGTAGCGGTCCTTTTGGACCTGCAACTCCTCCGAGGTCTGTCTTAGCTCCGTGGCCTGCACCCCGAGCAATCGGTTTTGTTCAAGCAGCAAGTGCTCCGTCCTGGCGCGTTGTCGGTTGCGAACCACGAAGAAGAGCAGCAGCAACAGGAAGACAACGGTCAGGGTTAATGCCCCAGGCAGGAACGTTCGTAGTCTGATGGACGTTTGCCAGTCGCTCGCGTCGATATCCATACCGAAAACAGCCAACATACGCCCGGTCTTGCGGTCCCGCAACGGAACTAGCGCGCTGACCCAGGTACCCCAGCGGTCGGCAACCGGATCGCTGAGCGTCGCTTCTTCGTTCAGAAAGACATGCGCCAAGGCAGGAGCTTCTTCAGGATACGGCTGTCCAGGAGGCGAGTACTCGTCGGTGCCGGCCGGTGCTGTGCCCATGTAGAAAAACGGGGGACCGTTCTCTCGCTTGCCCATCAGGTAAAGGTATCGGTAGGTAGGATTGGCGGCTCGCATCCGGAGCAGCGTGTCACGAAGGCACTGGTAATCCGGGGAGAGTTCGTCTGCGGCAGTTGCGGTCAGTCTCGAAAAACGGTCTTGGTCGATGGATTCGGCGAGCATCCTGGCTTGGGATAGTATGGTCCGCTTCATGACCTGCTCTGCTTCGCGTGCGGAAAGGGTCATGACAATGGCTCCAATCATAACCATGCAGACGATAATGACGACGAACGGCCAGCGTGTCAGCATCGGCGTGTTTCCGCTTTGTCGGTGCATCTCTTCTCTTACTGCCCTGCCCCATCGCTCCCGACGAAAGGCATTGGATCATTTGAGTCTTTCGATGCGGAGTGCCCTCAAGTATACATCAGACCGTCCCTCCGCTTCGTGGACGACGTGGACAGGATGGACTCTATGGGCGATACGGACACGGTGAGGGACGGTCCTGATTCTCTGTGCTTGCTTGGGACAGTCGCTATTGTCCGATGCCTACTTTCGTCTTGCGACTCGGAGACTTAGCTCTCCAAAACTTGTTGAGCGGCGGCGACGGCGACCCCGGAACGGATCGGCGCGCCCATGGCGGTCAGGGTGACGTCCATCGCGCCGAGGCAGAGCAGCACATTCTTCGTGCACGACGATTGGCCCATGAGGCCGACGCGCCAGATCTTGCCGGCCATGCCGCCGAGGCCCGCGCCGAGTTCCAGGCTGTAATCGCGCAGAAGGCGCGCGCGAACTTGGGCTTCGTCGACGCCTTTGGGGACGCTGATGGCGTTGAGTTGCGGCAGCCGATCCTGTTCTGGGACGACGAACGTCAGCCCCATGGCTTCGAAGCCCGCGCGCAGCGCACGGTGGTTGCGCGCATGACGGGCCCAGGCCTGTTCGATGTCTTCTTCTTCGAGCATGACGAGCGATTCGTGCAGGGCATAAAGCAGGTTGATCGGGGCCGTGTGATGGTAGGTGCGCTTTGCTTCGCCGCCCCAATACGACATGACGAGCTGAAGATCGAGAAACCAGCTTTGGACTTTCGTCTTGCGCGAGCGGATGACGCCCGCGGCGCGTTCGTTGAAGCTCACGGGGGACAAGCCCGGCGGACAAGACAGGCATTTCTGCGTGCCCGAGTAGATCGCGTCGATGCCCCATTCGTCGACCTTGACGGGCGTGCCGCCGAGGGAGGTGACGGCGTCGACGATGGTCAGGCAATTGTGGGCATGCGCGAGCGCGACGAGTGTCTTTGCATCGGACTGCGCGCCCGTGGACGTTTCGGCGTGCACGAAGGCGACGATCTTCGCGTCGGGGTTGGCGTTGAGCGCGGCTTCCACCTTATCGGGATCGACCGCGGTGCCCCAATCGTCGAGGACCATGACCGGCGTACCGCCGCAGCGCTCGACGTTCTCTTTCATGCGCCCGCCGAATACGCCGTTCTGGCAGACAATCACTTTGTCGCCAGGTTCGACGAGATTGACGAAGCAGCATTCCATGCCCGCGGAGCCGGGCGCGGACACGGGAAAGGTCACCTCGTTCTTGGTCTGGAAGGCGTACTGAAGGAGGGCCTTCACTTCGTCCATCATGCGAATAAATTCGGGGTCGAGGTGACCGATGGTGGGGCGCGCCATGGCGCCCAATACGCGTGCATGGACGTCGGAAGGGCCGGGGCCCATGAGTGTGCGTTGCGGCGGACTAAAGCTGCGTGTCATCGGGGACTCCTTGCATGTGGAGCCGTCTCCGTCGTTTGGTGGAGACAGGCGCCAGACTTCTCAAAACCAGGTTGGCTCGATTCTACTACGCGTGTGTGCGCGATGTCTTGCGGCGAGAAAGAGGCATTCCGCCCTATGCGTTCCTTCGCCAAAACCGCCCTACCTCCGAACGTGAGAAGGCCCGGCGGGTTGAGCGCCGGGCCTGAGGGTGCGTGTGGGGCGATGACAGCGGCTAATGGTCTTGGCCGTTGCCACCTTCGCTGAATTGGTCTTCTTCGGTGGAACCGGAGAGGGCCTTCACGGAAGAATCGCCGCCGGTGATGGCTTCCATGATGCGGTCGTAATAGCCGGTGCCCACGAATTTCTGGTGGGTGGTAGCCATGTAGCCGCTGCCTTTCTCGTACTTAAACTCTTTCTCTTGGAAGCGGGCGTAGGCTCCCATGCCTTCGAGCTTGTAACGGCGGGCGAGATTGAACATGCCGAGGTTGAGGCTGTGAAATCCCGCGAGTGTGACGAACTGGAACTTGTACCCCATCGCGCCGAGTTCGCGCTGGAAGGTCGCGATGGTGTCGTCGTTGAGGTTGCGCTTCCAATTGAACGAGGGCGAGCAGTTGTAGCTGAGGAGCTTGCCGGGGTACTTGGCATGGATGCCTTCGGCGAATTTCTTCGCGTCCTGGAGGCACGGCGTGGACGTCTCGCACCAAATCATGTCGCAATACGGGGCATAGGCCAAGCCGCGGGCAATGGCCATGTCCACGCCGCCCTTGATGCCGTAGAACCCTTCGGACGTGCGGTCGCCGGTAAGGAAAGGCGCGTCGCGTTCGTCGATGTCGCTGGTGAGCAGCTTCGCGGAATCGGCATCGGTGCGCGCGATGAGGACCGTCGGGACGCCGCAACCGTCGGCGGCCAGACGGGCAGCGACAAGTTTCGTGATGAATTCTTGCGTGGGCACGAGGACCTTGCCGCCCATATGTCCGCACTTCTTTGCGGAGGCGAGTTGATCTTCGAAGTGGACGCCAGCCGCGCCCGCGTGAATCATGGAGCGCATGAGTTCGTACGCATTGAGGGGGCCGCCGAATCCGGCTTCGGCATCGGCAACAATGGGGGCATACCAGTAGGGGCCGTTCTTGCGTCCATCGAGCACCTGGATCTGGTCTGCGCGACGCAGGGCGTTATTGATCTTGCGCACAACGGACGGGACGCTGTTGCAGGGATAGAGGCTCTGGTCGGGGTACATTTCGTCGGCGAGGTTGGCGTCCGCGGCAACTTGCCATCCGCTCAGATAGATGGCCTTCAGACCAGCCTCAACTTGTTGCACGGCTTGGTTGCCGGACATGGCTCCCAGCGCGGGAATGTAGTCTTCCGTATGCAGCAGGTGCCACAGGCGTTCGGATCCCATCAATGCAAACGTGTGCTGGATCTGAACGGTGCCGCGAAACTTGAGCACGTCCTCCGCGGAGTAAGGGCGGACGATGCCTTTCCATCGGTCATCTTTGGCCCAGCTTTCCTTGAGTGCTTTGAGTTCGTTGTGGTCAATGTCGTGGCTGGAGACCCGCTCCTCGAGTTCCACCGCCAATTTTTCAATCGTCTTCATAGCCTTGCAGCCTCCCTCAGTACTAATCCAGGTGTTCATATGCCCGTAGGGTGAGAAATTCTTCCAGGTCGTCGTTTGCGATAATTTCGTCGAAGAGGCGCGCGGCCAATTCGTACTTGCCCGAATCGAACCGTTGGCCGCCCACTTCAGCGCGGATTTTCTGCATCTCCTCCCGCTGCGTTGCGCGGAAGAGGTCAAGCGTCACTTTGCGCCCGTCGGCAAGCACGCCCTTTGCGTTGTGGACCCATTGCCATACTTGTGCCCGCGAAATTTCCGCGGTGGCGGCGTCTTCCATGAGGTTGTACAGCGGGACGCAGCCCGACCCGCGCAGCCAGGCTTCCATGTACTGAATGCCAACGCTGATGTTGGTGCGGAGGCCTGCTTCGGTGATCTGGCCTTCGGGCATCCGCAGGAGATCGGCTTGCGTGACGCTCACGTCTTCGCGGCGTTTGTGGATCTGGTTGGGCGCCGGCATGGCCGCGTCGAACTCGTCGAGCGCGATCTGCACGAGGCCGGGATGCGCGACCCAGGTGCCGTCGTGGCCGTCGGTAGCCTCGCGATGTTTGTCCGCGCGCACCTTCGCAATGGCCGCATCGTTCGCGGCGGGGTCGTTCTTGATGGGGATCTGCGCCGCCATGCCGCCGATGGCGTGTGCGCCGCGACGGTGGCAGGTCTGGATCGCGAGCAGCGAATACGAATGCATGAAGTGCGAGGTCATCGTAACCTGCGCACGGTCCGGAAACACGCGGTCGGGGAAGCTGCGGAATCGCTTGATGCAACTGAAGATGTAGTCCCAGCGTCCGCAGTTGAGTCCGGCGGAATGCTCGCGCAGTTCCCAGAGAATTTCGTTCATTTCGAAGGCGGCGGGGATGGTCTCAATCAGGACGGTCGCCTTGATGGAGCCGCGCGGGACGCCGAGCAGTTCCTGCGCCTTGATGAAAACATCGTTCCAAAGGCGCGCTTCGAGATGACTCTCCATCTTCGGCAAGTAGAAATACGGGCCTGTCCCGTTGGCAAGCTGGTTCTTCGCGTTGTGGAAGAAGAACAGGGCGAAATCGAAGATGCCGCCAGGCGCGGGTTTGCCGTCGATGTAGACGTGCTTCTCTTCGAGGTGCCAGCCGCGCGGACGCACGAGCAGCGTCGCGACGGTGTCGTTGAGTTTGTAGGATTTCTCGGCGGTGCCGAAGGTGATCGTGCGGTTGACGGCGTCGCGCAGGTTGATCTGGCCTTGAATCGTCCCGTCCCACGTCGGGGAATGCGAGTCTTCGAAATCGGCCATGAAGACTTTCGCGCCCGAGTTGAGGGCGTTGATGACCATCTTGCGGTCGACCGGGCCGGTGATTTCTACGCGGCGGTCTTGGAGGTCGCCCGGGATGGGCGCGATGGTCCAATCCGATTCGCGGACCTGCTTCGTTTCGGGGAGGAAATCGGGTAGTTTGCCCGCGTTGAATTCGGCCTGCCGTTCCATTCTGCGCTTGAGGAGTTGGAGGCGTCTGTCGTTGTGGGCGCGGGCAAGTGTGGCGGCGAACCGGAGGGCTTCGGGGGTGAGAATCTCCGCGAACTCGTCCGTGACGGGGCCGCGGACGTCGATGCCTTCGGCCTTCAGCGAACTTAAAACACCTGCGCGATCGGTAGCAGTTTGCATGGTCCAGGACTTCCCTTGCGTTGCTGTGTCGTCCGCGCGGAGAGGCCCAGGACATTCTCCGGCGACGGATGACTCCACATAACTACATGGACATTGCCGGTGATAGAAGCAGCATGAACGCCCAGGGGACGGTTCGTCAACAGGATTCTGCGCTCCAGGATACGGCAGCCCATTTGCCTTGCATGGCTGGCGAAACTTACCAGTAGGTAGAGCATTAATCAACGCAATTCTTTCAATGGTGAAGATAGATAATGTCAATGAATCGATGGAGAAGAAATCCGAATCCGATGATTTGATCGCTTTATGGCGCAGGAGGCCATAATAGGAAGCATCAATAGTCATTATGGAGGGGGAGAGGATGGCTCAGCCCATGTTTCGATACAAGCAGAACCGGCTTCAACAACTGCGCGGCTTCTACTATGCGGCGCGCCTTGGGAGCGTGTCGAAGGCGGCGGAGAAGATGTTTCTGAGCCAGCCGTCGGTGTCGCTTCAGATCCAGGCCCTGGAGCGGGAACTGGGGGCAAAGTTGTTCGAGCGTCGCGGGCCTCGAATGGACTTGACGCCGGACGGGCGGATTCTACTGGACCTGGCGCAACCGCTGGTGGAAGGAATCGACTCGTTGACGGAGTCGTTCAGCGCGCGGAGGGAATCGGTTGACCGGGGCCGGGTGGATTTTGCGGCCGGGGGGTCGACGATTCTGTATGTCCTGCCGCGGTTCGTGGAGACGTTTGTAAAGGCGTTTCCGGGAATCGAGTTGAAGATCCACAACGTCACGGGCAAGGAGGGGCTGGCCCTTTTGCGCGAGGGGGAAGTGGAGTTTGCGGTGGGGCCTCTGCTGGAGATACCGGAAGACTTGATGTTCTATCCGATTCTGTCGTACGACACGGTGCTAATCACGCGCCTGGATCATCCGCTGGCACAGAAGAAGCGGGTAACCTTGAAGGACATCAGCCAGCATCCGCTTATCCTGCCGCCGCGCCATTTGAGCACGTGGCGCATGGTGGAGGGCGTGTTCACGCAGCACGGCCTGACGTACGAGGTGCGGCTGGAAGTGGGCGGCTGGGAGGTGATTAAGAAGTACGTGGAGTTAGGATTGGGGATTTCCATTGTGATGAGTATTTGCATCACAGGGGATGAACGGCTTGCGGTGATCCCCGTGGAGAAGTATTTCCCGAAGCGCACCTATGGAGTGGTGCTTCGGAAAGGGAAGGCGCTTTCTGCCCAAGCCAAGCGGTTCATTGAGATCCTGGACCCGAAGATTACGGGGCTTTGAAGGGACCGGGCCTTAGGCGTCCTTATAGATCCTCTAGGTCCCTTAGGTCCTTGAAGAGCGCGAACTGGCAGAGTCTCTCCGCGCTAGAATCCCACCGTGTTCACCGACTGTACACGGAGGTCTTCCGTGGCCATCTCAACCACAAGGAACTGGGCCTTCATGCCCACCCTGGGTCTCGCGAAGCGCAACGGAGCGCCCAGGATCCGTGCGGGCAGGGTGGTCGCGGAGGCAACGGCCTGCTCCAGCGTCAGGTCCGTGTAGCGCACGGCATTCAAGACCCCTTGCAGAAGCATCAACGAACTCCCAGCGAGCAGGTCCGTGCCGCTGAGGCAGATGCGCCCCGACGGCTTGAGTTCGACGGCCTTCCCGGCGAAGTCGTAGTGTCCCGGCTTCATGCCGCCGAGGTGGACCACGTCCGACGTGAGAAGCACGCGTTCCGGGCCTTTCGCGCGGACGAATGTCTTGAGGACCTCGGCGGGGAGGTGTTCCAGGTCGGCGATGAGGGAAGCGGTCAAGCGGTCGTCGGCAAGCTGGGGCCAGAGGGGATTGTGGTGGCGGTGCATCTGCGAGCCCATTCCATTGCCCAGATGCGTGCACAGGCGCGCACCCGCATCCACCGCGCGCGCGATCTGATCCGGTGTCGCGTTGTGATGCCCCAACGAGACCACGACACCTCGCTCGACCGCGCGCTTGATGAAGGACGGAGCCCCCTTCCATTCGGGGGTCATGGTGATGTACAGGATGTTCCCGTCGGCGGCTTTCATCCAACGGTCGAACTCGCGCAGGCTCGGCGGGCGGACGTGCTCCTTTCGGTGGGCGCCGCGGGGTCCGTCTTCGGGGGAGATGTAAGGTCCTTCGATGTGGATGCCGGGGACGGCGCGCTTGACGGCGGGCAGGCGCACAGCCTCGGCCAGCACGCGGCAACCCCGCTCAATCGCCTCTTGAGAGCCTGTGACGAGGGTTGGGACCCAGTAACCTACGCCTGTTTTCGCGAGCAACGCGGCGAGCCGTGCCACGCCGTCTGGGGTCAGGTTCGGGTCCTGCAAATCGATACCGCCGTAGCCGTTGACTTGGATGTCGAACAGGGGTGGCAGGATTGCAGCGCCACGCGAACCGAGGTCCGCGTTGGCGCGGCCCGTTGGCGCAACGGACACGACCCGCCCATGCTCAACTGCGATATCCGATGGTTTCCCCTCGCCCCACACCACGCCGCGCACCAACATCCGCTTCATCGCCTCACTCCGTCCTACAGCCATGTCCCGTGTCCATTTGGTCCATCTCGTCCACTTCGTCCAGTCTCGTCCACTGAACCCAACCGGCTTCAACTATGCATAGTACTAGAGACGCACGTCCGGGGAAAGCCCTGCGTGCGAAAACACCCTGCGGCAAGAAAGAGCTTGCGTTCTAGCAATGTGATTACCCATAATGTTAGGCGTTGGCGGTGAGATTGAAATTCCCTCCTAAGTTGTTGGGGCGAGAGGCAGATATGAACATCGATCCCGATATTCCCATTTACGCGTACATCAAGCGCGAGCTCAAGAACCAAATCGAAAGTGGCGAACTTCCGGTGGGCGCACGCGTGCCGTCGGAGCTTGAGTTGGCGCGGCAGTATGAGGTGAGCCGGAATCCGACGCGGCAAGCTTTGCGCGACTTGGAAATGGAGGGCTACATCACCCGAACCCCCGGGCGCGGCTCGTTCGTCGCCCCGCCGGCCCAGCGCCAGAAGCTGTTGCTGGTAAGCGGGTGGAAGGCCTTCGCGATTGCGTGCCCGGAGTTGGAGTGCCACTATACGCGAAACGTCGTGCAGAATTTCATCCGGCACGCGGCGGACCGCGGGTTTCAAACCATGGTCTATTTCATGCGGTTCAGCAACGAATCGGAATACGAGTTCCTTGCCGACATTCGCAACAGCGGCATCGCGGGGTTGGCCCTGTGGCTGCAACACATGACCCCGCCGACGTTGGATTTGCTGCGCCGGTTCCAGCGGTCGTCGTTCCCCTTGGTGCTCGTAGATCGCTATGTGCCCGACCTGGAAACGGATTTTGTCGGCACGGACAATGCCGACGTGGGCTACCGGTTGACGAAGTCCCTGATTGATCGCGGCCACAAAAACATCGGCGTCGTGACGGCGGAATTGGACAACACGGCGGTGGACGACCGCATCGGCGGGTATAAGCGGGCGTTGCGCGAGGCGGATCTGACCTACAACGAGCAGCTATTGGGCGTGTTCACGTCCAATAAGCCCGCCATTGCCGAAGTCATGAACCGGATTATGGCAAATCGCGCGCGGCCCACGGCGTTCTTCTGCGTGAACGACGGGTGCGCCGCGAAGCTCGTCGACCAGCTCGGCGAACTCGGATACCGGATCCCGCAAGACGTGGAAGTGGCCACGGTGGACGACAACGAGTTGGCGGCGTCCTTGGACGTGCCGATTATTGCCGCTGCCCAGTCTAGCGGCGAAATGGGCCGCCTGAGCGCCGAATTGCTGATGGAACGGGTCAACCAGCCCGCGCGTGCCATGCAGCGGCGTTTCCTGAAGGCGGAAATTCAGCACGATATGCCCGGCCCCATCTCGTTCGAGACCGGCGACCCCATCGCGATCTCCTCCCCCGGCGAACTGGTGGGCAAAAGCGCACCCGAGAGCTAATCCTTCTCTTGGCATGCGTCGGCCGGGCACCTTGCCGTCCGGGTATTCGCCTTGTTGACATCCCCTCTGCCTCCTGATGTAGTCTCCCGCTAACCGGGCTGCGCAAAGTAGCGCGAAGCAGAATCGACACGGAGAGGCATTGATTGTCATGACTATTCTGATACTTCTGCGCAACAGACTGGAGTTCGCCACAGTCTTTGTGATGACATTGTGTCTCGCGGCGTCATGCTCTCCGGCGAGTCCGGTCGGCGCGGTCACGCCACCAATGGACCCGCAGGCCATAAAAGCCATGACGGAAGACCTGCTGAATCAGCCCGCACCCGACAGAGAGGCGATGTCGAAAGCCCTCGGGGTCGAGGTCGACGACAAGAGTTTCGAGGCTCACAAGGCGGATAGGAAGCGGGTAGTCGACGAGGCGAACCGGAGCTTTGCGTCGGCCGAGGAGCACCTTGCGTTTGCGCGGAAGGAAGAGGAAGCGAAGCGCTACGATGCCGCCATCCTGCACTATGGCCGCGCGTTGTTGATGGAGCCGGCCGCCCCCGAACCGTATGCGGCGGTTGGGTACCTTAAGCGCCTTTCCGGAAAGACCGATGATGCGATTCGCATGTACGATTCTGCGCTCGCGATTTCTCCGGACCGGCCAGGATGGCTGTTCAGCCGCGGCGAACTCCTTTACATCAATGGGCGCACGGCAGACGCAGTGTCGGACTTCGAGCGGGCTATCGCACTCAAGCCGGAATTTGCACAGGCCTATGCAAGTCTTGCGGTGGCCCGGTGGAAGCTGAATGAGTACTCCAAGGCCTGGGAGGCGGTAGAGCAGTGCCAGCGCCTCGGGGGAGAGGTTCGTGAGGACTTTCTGGAGAAGCTCTCTGAAGACTCCGGCAAGCCTGCGTCCCTCCCGAAAGAAGATGCCCAAGCAGTCTCGCCCTCAATCCAAGCGCCGTAGCGGGGGTGCATAACCAAGCTAACGCATTGATAACATTCAATTTGAGTAATAGTGGCCCGGCGTTCCGCCGGTATAGCTCCGACAGTCAGAAGGTCCTTGCGCTTGGCGCAGTTCGAGCCGTTCACGCATAGCCTGACTTTATTGAAGATACCCACCTGTTGACCCTGCCTGTCATTATTTATATTGTAATCACGTCTATTGACATGACAACTTTCTTGTGGTAATCTCAACTTGCGGTCTAGAGTACATGGGCGTGGACCGTCGGCACGTTCCTTTGATGGGGAAAGCCATTATCGGTAATTCGCTGCGGAAATGAGCCAGTTCTGAAGATAGGGCTCGGGAGTGCTTCGGGCTGGCTTGAGTGCCAAGTGTCATGAGATCAATTAAGTGTGGGGTCGGCATGATCTTAAACGATGAGGTAGGGAGACGCAGTCATGCACATTAGAAAACTTGCAGTGATCGTTTCTTTGGTCGCTCTGTGCGGAGCGGCATGGGCGGGCAATGCCGTCTACAAGGCGGTGCCGGGTTCGACCGGAATCTTGAAGTGGAACGCAACGCCAACGCCGCCAACGTTGGGCGGCATCGTGACGAACGCGGACGGTTCCTATACCATCCAAATCGGCAAGAGCGAAGGTACGCCCATCCTCTTCGGCACGCTGAACGATGGAACGACGATGCTGACAATTCCCGATGGGGCCAGTTACACCATCAACGCCGATTGGGACTCGCCGGCCAGCCCGACCACGACAGTGGATGGCGCGGTGACCAATCCGTTACGAGGTAGCTACTGCTACGTAGGGATAGACCAAGGCACGGTTGATGTTGGAAAGTATCGCTTCGGCTTGGAATGGGCCGACAATCACACGACTCCTACTACTGCCCAGTACGAGGCGCGTGCCCAGTTAATGCCAGGCGATGCGTACGGTGTAGATCCGCTTGAGGGCATGGGGACGGCCGTTAAGCACGTGAAAGTCCGTGTATCGAAGCAAGCCACCGGGAATCCCGGCGGGTGGCCGACCATAGCCGGTGTCTATACCACGGGT